>DAITPI010000360.1:0-4890 GCA_036833655.1 Anaerolineales bacterium
GGCGGATTTCACCCAGGATTATCTCAATCACCTGGAAGAGATCATTCGCTACGAGGGACCGGAGACCATCGCCGCGGTCCTGATGGAAGCGGTCACCGGGACGAACGGAATCATCATCCCACCGGAGGGCTATCTTCAGGGAGTGCGGCGCCTGTGTGACAAGTACGGAATCGTCATGATCGCCGACGAAGTGATGAGTGGATTCGGCCGCACGGGCAAATGGTTCGCCGTCGAGCACTGGGACGTGGTCCCGGATATGATCACGATGGCAAAGGGCCTCACCTCCGCATATGCGCCGCTGGGGGCGGTGGCGATGAAGCCTGAGATCGCCGCGGCATTCAACGAGCATGCCTTCGAGAGCGGCTTGACCTATACCTCGCACCCCGTCTCCCTGGCGGCGGCGATCGCCAACATCGACGTCATGAAACAGGACAAGATCGTCGAGCATGCGGCCGGGATGGGAAAAGTCCTGAAGCGCATGTTGACCGATCTGGGCGAGGCGCATCCGTCGGTAGGAGAGGTCCGCAATATTGGCCTGTTCGGGATTCTCGAGCTGGTGAAAGACAGACAGACCAAAGAACCGCTGGCGCCCTGGAACGGCTCCTCGCCCGAGATGAACGCGTTGAAAAAATACTGCCTGGATCACGGCCTGTTTCTGTATACCCACTGGCACACCGTGTTGATCATCCCGCCGCTCATTATTACCGAGGAGGAATTGAAAGAGGGGTTCGACGTGCTGGATAAAGCCCTGGAAATTACAGATAACGTTGTGGAGCGACATTAACGTCGCTCCACATGTTTACCAATCGACATCCGGCGATCGGAAGAAGTTAATGCCCATCGCTTTCATGCGCTTGCCATGTACTGCCAGCCGCGGGCGGTACTCCTCCCAGCGCTGGCCCTTTGGCGACCAGGCTAATTCCGCAATCCCGGGGATGCGCGGGAACGTCATGTATTCGATATCTCTCATGGTCTGGACTGTTTCGGTCCAAAGCGGCGCTTCGAGACCCAGGATATCGCTTTCCGCAAGTCCTTCCATGAAACCGTCTGGCTCCCAATCGTACGAATCTCTCACGCTGATCAGGCCTGCCCAATCCAACCCCAGTGGGCAAGAGGCATCGTACTTCATGTCGAGGTAGATCCTGGTCGCGGGGGAAAGGATAATTTTGGCTCCCTGGCGTCTCGCGTTCTCGTAGCCGGCGCTGATCCAGAACTGCGCGACCGTGCCTGGCAGCAGCTCCGCTTCCCCGATCTCGCTCCAGCCGACCGGGAGCTTACCATGCGCGAGGACGATCTCCTGGATGCGCTGGATGAATCTCTTGTACTGGTCTTCCGCCGTGGATTGCGCTTCATCGCCTCCGATGTGGATGTAGGGTCCGGGCGTCAGTGCCGCGAGCTCGCCGATCACATCGTCCAGGAAACGGTAGGTAACCTCTGAGTCGATCCACAGTGTACTGAAGCCAACTCGCATACCTTCGTACGGAGCTGGCGCCTCCTCGGAAGGATTCAGCTCCGCATAGGATGCCAGGGCTGCGTTCGTGTGACCGGGCGTATCGATCTCGGGCACGATCGTCACATAGCGGCTGCGGGCGTACTCCACGATCTCCCTGTATTGCTCCTGTGTGTAATACCCACCGCCTCCGCCGCCCACCTGCGTGCGTGCTCCCACCTTCGTCAGCCGCGGCCAGGATTTGATCTCGATGCGCCAGCCCTGGTCGTCGCTCAGGTGCAGGTGCAGCACGTTCATCTTGTAGTGTGAGATCAGATCGATGTAGCGCTTCACATCCTCCACACCGAAGAAGTGCCGCGCGACGTCGAGCATGGCGCCGCGCCACGGGAACCGCGGAAGATCCCGGATCGAAAGGGCTGGCAGGCGGATCGTCTCTTCAGGAAGCACAGGAAGGAGCTGGCGGAGAGTCTGTACCCCGTAAAACAATCCTGCCGGGCAGTTCGCTTCGATGCGAATGCCCTGGGGCGTAATGGAGAGGTCGTAACCCTCCTCACCCAGAACGGGGTCGCCGTGCGATGAGAGCTCGATGTTTCCCGCGCTGCGACCTGTGTGCGTGATCGCAACGTTAGTAGCACCGGCTTGTTCCAGATACGAAGCGAGCAGGTGTCCTATCGCCTCGAGTTCCTCTTCTTTTTTGATCAATATTTTCGTCCTGGCAGGGACCTCGAACCCCCCCGTCGATGAACGTAGTGATGCGGGCTTCGGTATCAGGCACGCGAAGCGGTCCGTTGGATTATGCATGATTGTGGTATCCTCCGGTCTGATGATACCGCCTGTCGCGTTGACAAGTCAACAAGCCAGCTCAGCATGTGGGTCCAACACATAAATCCACCGGCGCGGCATCAATCCTTCCTGCAATCAACTTTTCGTCCATGGACAACAAACCAGCCATCGACCGTGACCTCTTGATCCCCATTGTGATTGGTGGACTTTCCGTCGTTGGAATTGTGATGGTTCTATTGATCGGGCGTGCTATGAATACGCCAGCCGAAGTGCCAATGACGCCCAGTGCGACGCCGTTCCAGTATATCTATCTGGGGACGGAACCCGCGATCAGTACCCCATTCGTCGAGGGCTCGGTGCTGCCTCCGACCGACGAGTTTCCGGATGGGTTCCCCATCAATCCCACACCCGTGTTTGAGACCCCGACGCCTCCTTCTGCCTCCACGCCGCTGATCCTTCCCACGCTGGGTGCCAGCGCGACGAGCAGCTCCGGTGGCGTCGCGGGAACGAGTACCCCCAGACCGTCCCCCACGTCCACCCCAGGCACGGCGGTGGTGGCAAATACGTACGACGATGCAGATACAAGGCTGGAATACAGCAGTGGCTGGGTCAGCCAGACAGGGGTAACTGGAGCGTATCAAAATACGCTGCACGTCTCCGATACGATCGGCAACTCGGTCACATTCACATTTACGGGACAGGAGATCCAGCTGTTCTATCAGGCTGGCTCGAGCCTTGGAACCTTAACGATCACCTTCGATACCGATACCCTGGCGATCCCGGTCAACCAGGCGCAGAGCAACGGTGTTTGGGTCTATCTGCTGCAAACGGGAGGGGCGCATACCGTCACGATCCGGCATACGAGCGGGGGGTCGGTGAATATTGACAAGCTGGTGATCCCCGCGCCCACCGCGACTCCCACACGGACACCTACTCCCAATCCATGAGGCTGGCTGCGTCCGCACGCTGGAAGTGAGCGCGGTAGGCAGCCGTCTCCTCCAGGATTCCCCTCACCGCCACATAGAGCTCGCGCTGCAGGTACTGATTCAGCTCCCCGTTCCCGCGGGAGAGCAGTACTGCTTCCTGTTCTCCATCCCGCTGGATGGCGATGTGGCCTCCCGCAGCCAGCCACTCGAGGCCCAGCCGGATAGCGCCCTCGCGCTGACCGGTCACCACTGCCAGCTCGCCGATCGTTGCTTTTCCGCCCTTCTGATTGATCGCATACTTGGCGAGCCCCGCCAGGCGGGCGAGAAAAGCATCCGGTTTTTCCTCGGCCGGCGCCACGCCGAACAGATAGACCTTTTTCGGCCTCACCGTTTCCAGCGCATGCTTCAGGTCCGCCGCGGAGGGCGGCGCGGTGTAAATGGCAAACTCGTCCGCCAGCTGCAATTCGAAGCGGCTCTTACCCCGGGAGCGATCCGCTCCCTCTGCCCAAACCAACAGTTCAGGTTGCAGGTTTTGGAGCTTTTCTGGCTCAAGCCGGTAGTCTACAATCTCGGCCTTGGGCTTCCTCAGTTCAGGAGGCGCCTCCTCGACGACCCGGAACTCTTCGAATTGGAGGGTGACTTGTTTGTCGCCACGGAACGTGGAGGCGCGCAGCGAGTAGGCGATGTCGAACCTGCTGCCTTCCTCAGGCAATTCACTGCCTGCGCCGCCCCACCACAACACGGACTGGACGTTGCCGTTATCGTCTTCCACGTTGAGCCGCAGATGCTCGCGGTTCTTGCCGAGGAATGCAACGGAGCGTAAGCGGACTCTGTGAGTCGCGAACGTCAGCGCTGGATTCCCCGCTCCGAACGGCGCCAGGGCTTCGAGGGACTCGGCAAACGGCAGATTGATCTCCTCGAGTTTCAGCCAGGCATCGATTTGCAGCGTTGGCTCTTCACGCACGATGTTTCCCAGTTGTCTTTCAATCGCCTTACCCAGGCCCTTGCGGAATGAAGCCAGCTTCTCCGCGGCGAGCGCCAGCCCCGCTGCCATGGGGTGCCCACCAAACCCGAGCAATAGATCGCGCTGGGCGGCGATGGCTTCGGTAATATTCAGGCCTTCGATCGAGCGGGCGGACCCGCGCAATGTCCCGTCTTCCGATTGATTAAGAAGGATGGCCGGTTTGCGATACCGGTCCACCAGCTTGTTGGCGACAATACCCACAACACCGCCGGGCCAGTTCGGACTGGCAAGGACGATCGCAGGCTCGGAGAGCAGCCCGGGGTGCTCCTGGAGCTGCGCTTCGGCAGCCTCGTAGACCTGAGAAGTCAGCAGTCGGCGCTGGGCATTCAAGCCTTCGATCTGTGTGGCGATCACACGTGCCCGCACGGGGTCATGGGAGAGCAGCAATTCCACGGACGGATTCGCGTCGCCGAGCCTGCCGAGGGCATTCAGCCGCGGGGCGAAGGTGAACCCGATGGTCTCCTCGGTCAGCGATTCCAGGCTCGTACCCGAAAGGTCCGCCATGGTTCGCAAGCCGATGCGGCCCGTGTTGCGCAGCACCTGAATCCCGCGTTGCACCAGGGACCGGGTCTCGCCTTTGAGCAGAGCGACGTCCGCGATCAAGCCCAGAGCGACCAGGTCGAGCAGGGAATGGGGAATCGTGAAGCGGGAGTCGGATACAGCGTCCCGATTCCCAACTCCCGAATCCCGAGTTGCCAGTAACGCCT
>DAITPI010000361.1:0-4870 GCA_036833655.1 Anaerolineales bacterium
CCTGCTTGCGTTCAGTTCCACGTTCGAGGGCATCGGAGCTCTGACCGAGCGTCTTGCCAGACAGGCGGAGGCGTAAATGAATGTATTAATTGCGGGCGGTGGACGGACCGGGGCGCGTCTCGCCAATTTACTGATCAACCAGGATTACAGGGTCCGGCTGGTCGAAAACCGGCGACAACTGTTGAGCTACCTGCACCAGGAACTACCCACCGAAGTGATCTACGAGGGCAGCCCAGTCGACCCCAGCGTGCTCGATGCGGCTGGCATCCGTGACGTCCATGCCGTGGCAGCCGTTACCAGCGATGATTCCTCCAACCTGGCGATTTGCTTCCTCAGCAAGACCCTGTTCGATGTCCCGCGGACCATCTCCCGGATCAACAATCCGAACAACGCCTGGCTCTTCAACGAGACCTTCCGCGTGGATGTTGCCCTGAACGCTGCGGATGTCTTCGCGCACCTCATCCAGGAGGAGATGTCGCTGGGCGATATGATGACCATCTTTAAGATCCGCCGTGGGAACTACTCTGTGATCGAGGAGAAGGTTCCCCCGGGCGCCAAAGCAATCGGCGTCCCACTCAAAGACCTGGATCTGGCGGAGCACTGCGTGATTGCCGCGATTATCCGGCACGGCGTCATGACTTTACCGCGCGGCGACAGCGCCCTGGAGGCGGAGGACGAGATTATCGCAGTTGCCAGCCCTGAGGGCGCCCAGCGCCTGGCAGATTTGCTTGCTTTTCCTGTGTACCCCACCCGTAATGGCAAAAAGAAAGAAGAACAAATCTAAATTGACCGAATCGGAACCATTACGGTATAATGACGTGCCTTTTGTAGGTCACGCTTTTGGCGTGACAGCCTGAAATCACAAGTTTCGGCAGGCCGCTCTGCGAGCCTGCCCTACATAGCTATTATTTTCAAAGTGAGGAACGAAGAATGCCTAAACGTACGTATCAACCGAAGATCCGCCGCCGCGTGCGCATCCATGGGTTTCGCAAGCGCATGGCGACTGCAGACGGGCGCGCCGTGCTCAAGCGCCGTCGGCTGCGCGGTCGCCATCAGCTAACGGTGACTGCCAACAAGCACGTCAAGAAAGTCCGCTGGTAGGCGGTAATTCAAATCGAACAGGTTTGAGGGTACGGGTGCAGAGAAAGTTTCGTCTGACCCGCTCCGAAGACTTCAAGCGGGTGCGGCGTTCCGGAAAGTCCTATGCCCATCCGCTTGTTGTGTTGATAGTGCAGACCTATGACGCGCGCAACGCGCCGCAGAGCGACAGTGCAGACCAGCCGCGTTTGAAGATCGGTGTGGCGGCAGGCAGAACGGTGGGGACGGCGGTCTATCGGAACCGCGCCAAGCGTCTCCTGCGTGAAGCAATGCGGTCCCTGATCCCGGACATCAAGCCGGGCCTCGACCTGATCGTGATCGCCCGCCCCGGGCTGGTGTCTGCAACCCTCGAAGAGACCCGTAAAGCCCTGCTTATCCTTCTGCAACGTGCCCAGATTTTGAATCCCTCTGAATGAATCCTGAAGCTCGTCCATTTCATTCACACGATTACCCTAATGAACCGCGTCTGCGCGACCTGCCACGCACGATCGGCAACTGGCCGCGCGTCCTCATCCTGGCGCTGATCCGGCTCTACCAGATGACCCTCTCCCGGGGCCTGCCGGCGAATACCTGCCGGTTTTATCCATCCTGCTCACACTACGGGTATCAAGCCGTATATAAATATGGAGCCATCAAGGGATCGCTGATGGCGGGCTGGCGCGTGCTGCGCTGCAATCCATTCAATCCCGGGGGCTATGATCCCGTCCCTTAGGAGCTTACATTCTTCAATGAGAAAGAAATTTGTCCTTGTCATCATGATCCTGCTCGGCGCCGTTCTTCTGACCGCCTGCGCAGGCGGCGCCGTACGCGGCACCAGCTGGCCCGGTTTGACCGCGGATGGTACGACAGCCTATCTTGCCGATGGTCCGTTTGTCTATGCCGTCAACCTGAAGGATGGCAAGGAGGTCTGGAGATACCCCGCTGAGCGGAATGCCAAGCTGGCATTCTATTCCACGCCGTTGGTCACGCCCGATGGACTGGTCGTGGTGGGCAGCGCGGGCAGTGACTACAGCCTGATTGCTCTCGACCCCACGGATATTAACGGAACTACAAATGCTCCTGCGGAAGCCTGGCGATTCACCGGCGCCCGCGATCACTGGCGCGCTGCACCGCTGGCGCTCAATAACAAACTGTACGCCCCGAACTCGGATGGAAGTCTTTACATCCTGGACTTGCAGGACGGGCAATCCGTGAAGAAAGCCGAGGTTGTGAACCTGGACGGGCGACTCTGGGCACAGCCTACAACAGATGGTGAGCGCGTTTATGTGACCTCGCTGGACCACAGTGTAATTGCGATCGACGCCAACACCTACGATATCCTCTGGCACGAGGACCTGGGCGGTGCCCTGCCAGGCTCTGCTGTGCTCGGGGAAGATGGCGCTCTGTATGTCGGTTCCCTCGCCTCCCAGCTGGAAAGGTTCGATCCCGCCAGTGGTAAGCATCAGCCCGTACTGGATGCCGCGAACTGGGTCTGGAGCACGCCTTCGCTGGATGGTGATACACTTTACTTCAGTGATGTGGATGGGAACTTCTATTCCTTCGACGTCGCAACCAGGAAGCTAAACTGGAAAGTGCAACCTGACGGTCCCATCACCGCCAGTCCGCTGATTCAGAACGATCATGTTCTTCTTGCCACCGAATCCGGTTCGGTGTTTGCCGTGGATCGCGAGGGCAAGGTGCTCTGGTCTGAGGCAATTGGCGGTAAGATCTATACGACACCTGTGGCTGCCGGAGACCTCATCCTTGTGGCGCCCCTGGAAACAGAGTTTTACCTCGCTGCACTGGATCCGAACGGACGCCAGGTGTGGACGTTCGCGCCCGGTGGATAAAGGAAAGTTATGAAAAACAAAAGCACCAACCTGCCGGCACAAAGCCCTGTGTCTGCAGAGATGTCTGCAGGCATGCTCAAGACCGTGGGCATTGCCGCTCTATTGGGCCTCATCGTCTGGAGATGGAATGACTTCATTACCATCTTCGTCAATGTACTGATCTGGATCTACGATATCGTCGGAAACAACTTTGGTCTGGCGATCATCCTGTTTACCATCCTGATCCGCATCATCACCTGGCCGCTAAACGCCCAGCAGATGAAGGGCGCAGCCGCCATGCAGGAGCTGCAAAACGATAAGGAATGGCAGGCGGTCCAGAAGAAGTACGCCAAAGACAAGGAAAAGCTTGCCCAGGAACAGATGCGGTTCTATAAAGAGAAAGGGATCAATCCCTTTGGCTCCTGTCTGCCAACGCTGATCCAGTTCCCGATCATCATTGCGCTCTATCAAAGCATTACACGCGCCCTGGCATCTACCCCGCTCGATCTGCTGAAGCTCTCCCGCAGTCTGTATTCCTTCCTGGATGTATCCAGCCTGATTCCCCTTAAGAGCAAATTCCTGTGGATGAACCTGGGCCAGCCCGAGGGCATTCCCATGCCGTTCGATGTTTCCTTCCTGCCGCATGGCTTCCCTCTCCTGGCGCTGATCGTCGCCCTCACGACGTACGTCCAGGCAAAGCTTACGATGCCAGCCTCGCCGAATCCCGGCGACCAGACTGCTGCCATGAGCGGCATGATGAGCGTCTACATGCCTTTGATGCTGGGCTACTTCGCTCTGACGTTCCCATCGGGACTGGCGGTCTATTTCATCACCAGCAACATTCTGGGGATCGTGCAATACGCCATGCAGGGCAAAGCCAACTGGCGGAACCTGATCCCCGGCGCTGCGAAAAAATAAGGAGGCGGGATGAATCAGAGAACCACACTGGAAATCATTGCACCCACTGTTGAGGAAGCCATCGCACAGGGACTTGCCCAGCTCGGGTTGACGGCAGATGCCGTCAGCGTGGAAGTGCTGGATGCCGGCACCAAGGGTTTCTTCGGCCTGGGGAAGACCCAGGTCCGTGTCCGCTTGACGGTCAATCCTCCGCCCGGAAGTGTGACTGTTCCGGCAGAGCCTGTCCGCCAGCCGGAGAAGAAGCGCCCCGAGCCAAAACCCGTTCCGGTTCCCAGGCCTGAAAAGCGAGCGACTCCCGTCGCCGCACCTGCGGCGAAGCAGGCGGATCCTGAGCCCGAGCACGATGCGCTGCTGGACCGGGCCGAATCGGTGATCTCGAAGATGCTGCACCTGCTCAAGCTGGAGGCGCAGGTCTCAGCGCATTACGGACCCGCCGAGCGCGATGAGCGCCGCAACATCCACGTGGATATCCGCGGCAACGATCTCAGCGTGCTGATCGGCCGTCGCTCGGAGACCCTGGCTGCCTTTCAGCACATTGCTTCGCTGATCGTCGGCAAGGAGGAGCAGCAGTTCATCCAGCTGACCGTGGACGTGGAAGGCTATCGTGATCGCCGTGAGAAGCAGCTGATCCAGATGGCAAAGCGCATGGCGGAGCAGGTCGCCAAGACCGGACGCCGCCAGACGCTCGAGCCGATGCCTTCTGGCGAGCGGCGGATCATCCACATCGCCCTGCGCGACCATCCCGATGTAAAAACGGAAAGCACAGGGGAAGACCCTTATCGCAAAGTAATGATCCTCCCCAAGAACGATTGATCCCTTGCAGGGACACAGCGCCGCTGTGTCCCTGCTGTTTTATCACGGTATAATTCATGCATGCCCAATCTCCTCCTGTTGGAGCCGGTGGACTACCTTGTGATCGGTCATGTCGCCCATGACCTGGCTCCGGAAGGACCGCGTTTGGGAGGCACCGCAGCCTACTCGGCGCTGACCGCCCGCGCCCTGGGCCTGCGCGTGGGTGTTGTCACCGCTACTGGTCCCGAGACCTC
>DAITPI010000362.1:0-4856 GCA_036833655.1 Anaerolineales bacterium
GCACGAGATAGATTCCCAGGCTGATAAAGAAACTGGCCCGGTTGGAGTTTGACCATAAACTTATCAGCATGCCCAATCCAGTAAATCCGAGTGCGAACAGGCTTCCTACGATGCCGCCCCAAAACAGGGCTTGACCGAAAATCGGATCTCCCTGCGCCAGCAGCAGGAAGAAGGGGATGGCAATGAGCAGGATCAGGGGCCACGGAGAGAGCCCGGCAAGGAATTTGCCGAGGAGGATCTGCCTGCGGCTCGCCGGGGTGAGGAGCAGTGCCTCCAGCGTGCCTCGTTCTCGCTCGCCGCTGATGCTATCAGCGCCGATGATCAGCCCGATGAGCCCAGTCACGTAGATGACACCCTGCAACGCCGCGAATACCATTTCCTTTGGAGGAACAAAACTGGTCTCACTGCTCTTTACCTGGGCATAGGATTGGAATCCAAGAAATAGGCTGTAAGCGAGAACCAAGTAAAGTGCTTTCCCGCCAATCCACAGATCGGCAAGTTCCCTGATGAACATGAGCCACCAGGCGGGCGCTCCCCGACCCGTGGATTCTGCCTCACGCGATCTTGCGGCTGGCTTGTCATGCAGAGGGACCGTTGCGTCGCTCATTGGATCGTCTCCTCGGTCAGGTGCATAAACACATCCTGCAGTTTGCCACCTTCAATCTCAAAGCCCAGAATTGGAATTTTGGCGCGGATCAACGCGCTGAGAATATGATTGTTGATCTGATAGACTTTCGTCACGCTTCCGTTGGCAGGTTCAACCAGTTCTATCCGCAGCACGCCCTCCATCTCACCGATCGGGGTTATTTTCTTTACAGCGGCAATGTCTTGCAACACTTGACGGGCTTGCTCAACCAAGTCGGCCGGAACCTGGACTCTTAGCCCATTTCGCAGGACGATATTGTGCTGGACCCGGCCAATTACCTCACCCACGGTGCCCCTCGCAACGATCTGGCCCTGGTTCAAGATCACCACATCTTCACATACGCTTTCGATCTCCGATAAGAGGTGACTACACAGGACAACACCGGTACCTCGCTCTCGCGCGATCCGCTGGATCAGATCAAGCAATTCCTGTTGCCCGCGCGGATCCAATCCAAGCGTGGGTTCATCGAAGAAGACGACTACCGGATCATTGATCAGGGCGCGTGCAATTCCTATTCTTTGCCTCATTCCATGGCTGTAACTGCCTATCAGGGACTTCGCCCTGTTGGTCATGCCCACATCCTCAAGGAGAGCCATTCCTCTATCCCTTGCGTTCGCCTGGGCTTGGCCGTAAAGCTGGCCGAAGAAGGTCAGGTATTCGATCCCTGTCATTTGCCTGGGAAAACCAAGGTTTTCGGGAAGGACACCAATCCTGCGACGGATTTCTTCCGGGTATTCTGAACTAATGCCGTCGATCATGAAGTGTCCTTCTTCAGGCTCTAACATCGTTGTAAGAATGCGAATGGAGGTGGTTTTTCCGGCACCATTGGGACCCAGAAAACCGAGGATGCGCCCGGCCTTCAAGGAAAACGTTAAGCCTTGCAGTGCCTTTCTCGGCCCGTAGGACTTTCGAAGGCCTTCAGCGACCAGGATTTCTGGCTGTGAGTTCATATTCTTGTTCTCCATCATTTTGTAATGTCCTTTTCATTACAGCGCTAATCGGTTGCCACAGCGGGAAGATCCGCCCGCTGGAATCCCAGGTCAGCTTCACGGCTGGCGCCGAAACGCAAATACAGTGCTGGCATGGCAAATAGATTGAGCCAGGTGGAGGTAACGAGGCCGCCTATTGTGACGATGGCAATCGGACGCACGATCTCATGGCCGGGAATATTGCCCAGCAGCACGAAAGGCAGAAGGGCAAGCCCGGTTGCAAGTACCGTTATCAAGGTAGGTGAAAGCCGTTCCTGTGCGCCGCGCGCGACGAGTTCCGGACCAAAGTCCATACCTGCCTGTTCCTCGAGATACTGGTAGTGCCTGAACAGCAAAATACTGTGACGCAGAGTGATCCCTGCAATGCTGAGGCAGCCAGCAAGAAGACCGAGCGAAAGGGAACCGTTATTTCCCAGGAAGTTTGCCATTACCCCACCGGCCAGAGCCGCTGGTAAGGTTACGATGGCGACCAAAGCCAGGCGCCAGCTCCGGAAAGTAGCCTGCAGGAGGAGGAAGATTCCCGCAACTGCCACCATGGTGGCAAGCAGGATGTCTCTCCGGGCCGCTTGTCGTGTTGCGAAGTCACTTACCACCTCCGCATGGTATTCCAGGGGGAAAGCGAAGCTCTTGATCGTTTCTTCCACATCCTTTGCCACCGCGGCGGCATTTCGTCCTTCCACATTGATGCCGATATCCAGGTAGGCTGAAATGGCTTCGTGCCGGATGACAGTCGGAGATGCTACAACACGTACATCGGCCACCTCACCCAGGCGTACATGGCCACCGCCGGGGGTGTCAATGAGAACATTGCGAATATCGCTCAGACTATGCCGAGTCTCCGGTGTACCCCATACCACCACATCGAATATCTTCTGTTCTTCAAAAAGGCTCCCGGCATGTATGCCGGATAACAAGATCGCCGCGGACCGGCGCACATCGCCGGGCTTCACACCATATCGCTGGGCAGAGTTAAGATCAACCTCGATCTCCAAGGTAGGTTCATCGACCGGAAGGGTTACACGTGGGTCGGCAACTCCGCTCACCCGAGCCAGAGCCTCCTGCAGCCTGGCTGCCTCCGTGCGAAGAACAGCATGATCCTCGCCGTAAAGGCGCACAGTGATATCATGAGTTTCGTCCGTTTCGATCTGGCTGAGGGTCTGCTGCACGTAGGTCCCCACCTCGCGCTTCAGGCCGGGATAACCATTTACCACCTCTTCGACAGCCGCGACCGTGGCTTCATAGTTGGCATTGGGGGCAATGCTGACCCAAAGCTCGGCGGAGTTGACATTGACGACCTGATCCCCGAACATGGCACGGCCAATGTGCACCCCGATATTACTGACCCCGGACACCGTCCGCAGCTCATTGCTGACCCGGGCTACGATGCGATTCATCTCGGTATAAGATGTGCCCGGTGCTCCTTCAAACCGGACCGCAAGATAGGGTTCCTGGAATGCAGGTAAGGATCGATCCTGGCGCAGGAACGGCACTGCCACCAGGGTGGCTGCCACAAGCACTATGACGGCAATGTTTGCAAGCGCAGGGCTTCCCATCGACTTGGTCAGATTCCGCCCATAGCCACCATGCAACCGCGAGACAAGTGGCGATTCTCTGACGTCAGCCCGCATCCCGGAGAGCAGGATCGCACTTAGTGCTGGTGTCACAGTCAATGCCACAAGCATGGCTGCCAGTACCGCCAGGACATAGGACATGGCAAGAGGCCGGTACAATCCACCGGCGATTCCCCCGATGAAGAAAGCGGGTAATACTGCCAGCAACGTAATCAAGGTAGCGAAGAACAGCGCATTGCGTGCCTCACTCGCAGCCTCCAAAATGACAGCAGGCGTAGACCTTAGCCCGCCCTGCTGACGGTTTTGGCGCAGGCGCTGCCTAATCCGCTCAACATCCACCACGGCGTCATCGATCACAAGACCCAGCGCGATGACTAAGCCCGCCAGAACCATAGCATTGAGCGTTTCGCCCCGTAAATGGAGAACAAACAGCGCTGCCGTCATTGAAGAGAGGATTGCCACCAGGCTGATTAAGGCAGTACGCCACCCGTAAAGAAAGATGCTCAAGACAAAGATGATTAACAGTGCGGCAATAATAAGCGTCCGGCCAAGGTTGGCGATCGCCATCTCCAGGAAGGTTGCCGGGCGGAAGAGCGTTGCATCGAATTGCAGGCCGGGCATGCCAGGCTGTAGCGAAGCCAGTTCAGCCTCCACTGCGCGTGTTACTTCCAGGGTGTTGACTCCAGGCAGTTTTTCGATGACCAGAAGAAGGTTGGGCTTGTCTTCAACGAGCGCACCTCCTATCAACAACGGATGATCTTCCGCCACCTGCGCAACATCACCCAGCAGCAGCGAAGTCCCTTGCACAGGCACTTCGGCTAGTTCCTCGGGGGAGGAAATCGGTAACACATGCCAGACGTTGAGCCGCTGATTGGGTGTATCAATGAACCCGCCTGTACCAGGGGTCGATGCCTCCAGGAAGGAGAGGGGCGAGACCCAGAGGGCGTTGCCGGTGGTCTCGACAACCTGATCGAGTGTAACACCAACTTCCTGCAAGTGTTCCGGATCCACCAGGACTTGAAGCTGGCGGTCCCGGTTACCCCAAATTGCCACATGTGCCACGCCGGGCACACCCATCAATTGTGGGGCGATGGTCCAACGGGCGAGCACCGACATTTCGATCAGCGAGAGTTCCTGTGAAGAGAGCCCGACGATCATGAACCGGCTTTGCGATGACAACGGCTGGATCATCGTGGGTGGCTTCGAGACATGTGGCAACCCGACCGCCGCCTGCGACATGCGCTCAGTCACCATCTGGCGTGCACGATAAATGTCGGTCCCGGGCTCGAAGAAAATCAGCACCGAGGAAAGACCTGGCACTGACTCGGAACGAATCACGTCGAGCCAGGCTACCCCGGCCAGAAGATCTTGCTCCATGGGAACCGTGATCATTTGCTCAACTTCCTCCGCAGACAGGCCCAGCGCCTCCGTCTGGATCTCGACATAGGGCGGTGAGAACTCAGGCAGAACATCCACGGGCATCTCGCGGAGTTGGGTGAGTCCAAAAGCCATCAGGGCGACAGCAATCGTGATCACCAGGTACTGAAATTTCATGCTTGATCTCAGAATTGAATTCATCATGGCTTGTCTCTCCTTATATAGCCGTTGTAGGCATAAGCTGAGTCAAACGATCTGGACCAATAAATCAAA
>DAITPI010000363.1:0-4853 GCA_036833655.1 Anaerolineales bacterium
TCCTGGCGATCTTCGCGGCGTTCTTCCTGGTCGAGGTGTGGGAGCAGGCAAAGGCGCTCGCTCAGAATACCAGCGCCGGCCCGATCGCCAGGAACGCCAGGCTGCTCGCCGGAGTACTGCTAACTGTTGTAGTCGCGACGACCGTTTTCTGGGCGATCGCCTCCAGCTCTATTTACACCCGCACGAACACGCGCGTCGCTGCCTCGCGCTGGATCTACGATAACGTGGCAGAAGGTCAAGTGATCGC
Organism: Anaerolineales bacterium; assembly: GCA_036833655.1. Taxonomy (GTDB): domain Bacteria; phylum Chloroflexota; class Anaerolineae; order Anaerolineales; family Villigracilaceae; genus Defluviilinea. The sequence goes on from DAITPI010000363.1 coordinate 248, forward strand.
CAACGAGCACTGGGATGACAACCTGCCCCTGCGCGTGGATGGCAAGGACTACTTCCGCGATCACCAGGGTGTCATGCTCGAGCTGTACGGGGAGGACACGCTCGAAAAGCGCGACAGGATGGTCGAGTGGATGGACCAGACCGACTACATCATCCTCTCCTCCAACCGCCTTTATCAATCGATCCCGCGCCTGCCGATGCGCTTCCCACTGACGACGAAATACTACGAATGGCTATTCAACGGTCAGCTCGGATTCGAAAAGGTTCAGGAATTCACTTCCTATCCTCAATTTCTGGGAATCACGATCCGCGACGACAATGCGGAAGAAGCGTTCACGGTCTATGACCATGCTAAAGTGATCATTTTCAAAAAGACAGCCGCGTACTCGCATGACAACACGGTCAATCTTTTCAACAGTGTCGATCTGAGCGAGGTACTGCGCCTCAAACCCCTCGATGCCGCAGCCTCGCGCCGGCAGTTCAAGATGAGTCCCGTAGAATTGAGTGCGAACCGCGCCGGCGGGACCTGGAGCACCCTCTTCCATCCAAACGATCTTGCGAACCAGTTCCCACTGCTGATCTGGCTGGTGATGGTCTGGCTAATTGGCATCCTGGCTTTCCCGTTTACCTTTGTGGTCTTCCATTCCTTTGCCGATCGAGGCTATGCATTTGCCAAAGCCCTGGGCATTTTGTTCGTCGCCTGGTTCGCCTGGATCTTGAGTAGTTATCACCTGCTGGCGTTTGGCAGGCTTGCCATGCTCGCTGGAATCGTCGTCATGCTCATCGGCGCGGTCCTGATCTGGAGACGGCGTGGGGAGGAAATACGCCGCTTCCTGAGGACCAGGAGCACGGTCCTGTTGACCGAGGAGCTGGTGTTCCTGGGGTTCTTCGTCCTCGATCTTTTCATTCGCTTCCGCAACCCCGACCTCTGGCATCCCTGGCTGGGCGGCGAGCGTCCCATGGACTTTTCCTTCCTGAACGCCATCCTGAAGTCCACCTACTTCCCGCCATACAACCCGTGGTTTGCCGGGAGCTACATCAATTACTACTACTTCGGTCAATTGATCAGCGCGGCTCTCGTCCGCTTGAGTGGCATCGTGCCGGAGGTAGCATATAACCTGTTGATCCCGCTGTTCTTTGGACTCACGGCAAGCGGCGCCTTCGGGGTCGTATTCAACCTGGTGATCTCCGGGCGGCAGAGGCTGAGACCAGAATCCGAAGCCCTGGCCGAGGAGCCGAAAGATCTCGCGCTGGGCGCGCCGACGATCGCCGGCGTGTTCGGGGTCGTCCTGGTCCTGATCATCGGCAACCTGGGCCAGATCAAGCTTGCCTACACGGGTCTCACCCAGCTGGGCGGCGGCACCGGCTTGAGCGCCTTGTTCACCGGGCTCAACAAGTGGCTCGGCGCCGGGGAGATGATCCCTGTCCGGATCGGCGACTGGTACTGGACCGCCACGCGCGTCATCCCCGACACGATCAACGAGTTCCCCTTCTTTACCTTCATCTACGGCGACCTGCACGCCCACCTGATCGCCATCCCGTTCGCGCTGGTCGCGCTGGGGCTGGCGGCGCATATCCTCTTGAATCGCCGTGAGCTGACCTGGCTGGACATGGGGGTCATCGCCCTGGTGCTCGGGTCCCTGCGAGCGATCAATACCTGGGATTATCCAACCTATCTGGGCATCACCGGCGCGGCGCTCATCCTGCGTTGGAGCAATGATCTGAGGGAACGAGAGAGCTCCGCTATGCTCGAGTGGCCAGAGTGGCTCCAGCAGTGGCTGCGGTTCATCCTGGTCGCCTTTTTCCAGGTCATGCTGATCATGATCCCGCTGAGCATCCTGCGGATCCGCGTGAACGTGGAGCTGATCGTCTACGTGATCCTCTTGCTGGCCGGGATCGTCGTGGCGCTGAGCCGGGCCGGGCGCCTCTGGGATCCATACCAGTTCCTGCGCAAGTTCGGCTGGCAGTTCCTGCCGATCATCGTATTGTCGGTCCTGCTTTATCTTCCGTACGTCCTAAACTATGCGACCGGCTACGCCAGCGTCGAGCTGTGGAAAGGCACGCGGACAACCTTCAACGAGTATCTCACCGTCCACGGGATCTTCCTCTTCCTGATAGCCACGTTCCTGATCCTCGTGGTCTTCACGAACTATCTGCGCGGCAACAGCTCGCAGTCGTCGGGCTTCGAGATTACCGGCTGGGCGATCTATTTCGTGCCGGTGCTGATCCTTCTGAGCATCCTGCTCGCCGTGCTGAAATTCTCCATTCTGGCGCTCACGCTGCCCCTGCTGGGGCTCGGCATCTGGATCGTCCTGAACCGCAAAACGCCTGCGGAAGCAGTCTGGATCGGCGTATTGATGGTCATCGGCCTGCTGTTGACGCTGATGGTGGAATTTGTCACGCTAAAGGGCGATGTGGGACGCATGAACACCGTCTTCAAGTTCTATCTGCAAGCCTGGGTCTTGTTTGGCGTGGCGGGCGCAGCGGGGCTGGGTCTGATCATCCCGTATCTGGTCTCGTCTCGAGGGGAGAAGCCTGCCGCGGCGAGTTCCTGGACCTCGAACCTGCCGCGCCTGCGCTGGGCATGGTGGGGACTGTTCACTGTCCTGATCCTTGCCGGGCTTTTGTATCCCATCAGTGCTGCCCGGGCAAAGATGAACGACCGCTACGTGGAGAACTCCCCGCCCGGTCTAAACGGCATGGATTACATGCAGGGAGCTACGTACTTTGAGAACAACCAGGAGCTGGTCCTTGCCTGGGACAGGGATGCCATCCAGTGGATGCGCGAGCACATCCAGGGCTCGCCCGTGATCATGGAGGCGAACACGGGTCTGTACCGCTGGGGGAACCGCTATGCGATCTATACCGGCTTACCCACCGTCATTGGCTGGGACTGGCACACGAAGCAGCAGTATTCCTTGCTGCCAAGCGACCTCATTGATTATCGCGTTTCGCTGGTACAGGAGTTCTACAACATACCCGATTCGAAGCGAGCGAAGGAAATCGCCAACCGCTACGATGTCTCTTACGTGGTGGTGGGAGGCCTCGAACGCGCCGTCTACGACGTCAATGGACTGGCAAAATTCGATCAAGCCAGCGACGATTGGACCCTGGTCTACCAGAACGATCAGACAAAGATCTACCAGGTGCGCTAAACTCACCTTAAAACAAAACTGCGTCTCAATTCCTGAGGCGCAGTTTTGTTTTCCCGTCACTTCCAGATGTTCCCATACCCATATTCGCCGTCGAGCAGTTGTCCTTCGGCGAAGCGTTCAAAGCGGAAGGGCGTGATGTCCACGGTTCTGGGCGCGCCGTCGAGGATGAGTTCCACGAGGCTGGCGCCCGCAGCAGGGGAGGTCTTGAAGCCTGTGCCGCTCAACCCACAGGCGAGATAAAACCCTTCCAGCCCGGAGGCGCCGTAGATGGCGCGCTGGTCGGGGGTGATGCCGTCGCGCCCGACATGGATCGAGTGCAAGCCGCTCTCCTCGATCTTCGGAATGCGCTTTACCATCTGGTCAATTAATTTTTCAATGAAGGTATCCGTGGGCGTCTGGTCTTCGGCGTCGGGCGGTTCACCGCGCAGCGACTCGTCCTCGCCCGCGGCGAGAAGGAGCGCGCTGCCCTCGGGCCGGTAGTAGCAATTGATGACATCGTCAATGCAAGCGGGGATGCGACCCAACGAGGGCGGACGGTAGAGGAACGCGACATCATGAGTCCACGTTTCGAGCGGGACCGCAATGCCTGCGAGCCCTGCAACTTGCTTGGCCCACGCCCCGGCCGCGTTGACGATAATGGGCGCGTCGAAATCACCTTTGTCTGTACTCACGCCTCTAACCTTGCTTCCCTCCATGTAGATAGCGGTCACTTGGCAGTTCTGAACCAAAGTTGCGCCGTTGCGTTTGGCGGCTTCGATCAAGGAGTTGGTCGTGAGCGTCGCATCGGCGTAACCTGAATCAGGCTCGTAGGCGGCGTAGTCGAAATGTTCGGTCACGAGGTCAGGAAACAGTTTCCGTACTTCCTCGACCGTGATGACCGACGTGTTAATGCCGATGCGCTGTTGGTTGGCGACATTGCCGCGCAGTTTGTCCTCGTGCTCACGCCTGGCAATTTGCAGGAAGCCTGTCTGTTGGAATCCACATTCGCCGCCAACACGCTCCTTCCAGCGGCTGAAATAGAGCTGATAACTCTTGAAGGTCAACTCGGATTCGGCGGCGAGGTCATAGTGCATGCGGACGAGTCCGCTGGAATGGCCGGTCGCGCCGGAAGCCGTAACTTTGCGCTCGAGGATGGCGGTCTTCAGTCCACGCTCAGCCAGGTGGAAGGCAATGCTTGCGCCCATGACTCCTGCACCTATTACTATGGCATCATAATTTTCGTTCATGGCATAGCCTCCACATTCTCCGCGCAGCGTCTGCCCTAGGGACAGCCGCTTGAACAAGATTAAAGTTGAAGCAGTATACCATCTTCGATTAAACCAAAAATGGTCCTGTCCGGTGCAGAACAGGATCACTAGGGTTTTTTTGAAGTCTAGGATGATTTTGGGGTCAGTTGCTTGATCAGCCAGGCAATTCCCAGCACGATGAAGGTAACGGTGCCGAGCGGAATCA
>DAITPI010000364.1:0-4818 GCA_036833655.1 Anaerolineales bacterium
GGACAAGACGACGAACGCTGCCCACATCACCGAGAAGAGTGAAATTGAAAAAGCTGTCGAAGAACTTGGCATCCCCCATCCCAGGCCGGTGATCGTGCTGGTCGGCGGAGCAGGTGGCATCGGCTGGTGGGATAAATTCCCCATGAGCAAAGCCACCCGCATTGTTGCCCGTCTTGCGGCAGAGACCGGATCCGTGGTGGTGGATGGAGGCACACAGGCCGGCATCATGGCTGAGATCGGCAAACAGCGCAAGCGGTATCATTATTCCTTCCCGCTGGTTGGCGTGATCTTCAACAACTTGCTGATGCGGGAAGAGCCGCAGTCCATCCTGGATCCCAATCATACTCACTTCTTCCTGGTCCCGGGCAACGATTGGGGCGCTGAATCGGCCTGGATCTCGAAAATCGCCACGGTGATCGCCGGAGATCACAAATCCATCACGATCCTTGTGAACGGCGGCGACATTTCGCGGACAGACGTCGAGTACAGCCTGGTAGAGAACCGTCCCACGTTCGTCATGCGCGGTACGGGCCGCATGGCAGACCAGATCACCCCCAACAACATGATCATACCGATCAAGATCACTCATACTGTGGAAGATATTCTCGCGCTGCTCAAGGAAAGAATGACGTAGTCTTCGTCTGGCTCGCACCAGGGAATTAATCCGCAGATGCCTTTCCAGCCTCAGGCTATAATGGGCGGAAATTCAATTGTGAGGCAAACATTCGTCGCTTATGGAACTCTATTTCATCCGGCACGGACAATCCACAAATAATGCAAACTGGAATAACCCGGGCTATCAAGAGAGCCCCGATCCCACGCTGACGGAGCTGGGACATGAGCAAGCCCGCTTGCTGGCAGCATTTCTCAAGAACCGGCAGACGATCACCACAGAACAGGACTGGAATATCCAGAACCGCTATGGCTTTGGTCTTACCCACATCTATACGAGCCTGATGGAACGCGCCGCCTTCACCGCCGCCCCGATCGCCCAGGCATTGGATATCCCCCTCATCGCCTGGAAAGAAATTCACGAGGAGGGTGGTATTTTTGGCCGGGAAGGTAAGGGAAGCGGCCTGAAGGACAGAACAGATGCGCCTGGTTTGCCGGGCAGGCCGCGCTCATTTTTCATGGAAAACTTCCGCACGATGACTCTGCCAGACGATCTGGACGAGACCGGTTGGTGGAACCGCCCGTTCGAGATAGAGGATGAGCGCCAGCCGCGCGCCGACCAGGTTTTCGCCGATCTTCTCTCCCGCCACCGCGACCGGGAGGGCCAACCCGAGCACCGGGTAGCACTGGTCAGCCACGGTGGCTTCTTCATGCGCTTGCTCTCGGCGATCCTGCAGCTGCCCTGGCGGCAGGCGGCGCTCGGTTTAAGGTCCTGGTTCCTGCTCAATAATTGCTCACTCAGCCGGTTCGATATCCGTGAGAACGAGATCACCGTCGCCTATATCAACCGGACCGATCACCTGCCGGATCATCTGATCACGTAGAGATTGTGTCGCTAGGGTAGCTTGACATCCCCTGGGGTGGCTGCATTCGCTCTGCTGCCGTGCTAAGATGAGTGCGGAGACCTGCCATCAAGCAGGCTTGCTCACACGCACGTTTGCAGTCGCGGCAGGCATCCTTGCACTCATCACGCTGGCCTGGATGGGCGAGCGATCCTGCCGGGATTGCTTGTCGTGTTCCTCGTGCTGGGAGAGTTGATGTTTCCCCACTAGGCTGCGCATGGATCAGGTGGCCTCGAGATCGCCATCGGAAAAAGGATGCCGAAAACGATAGCGAGTCAGGATGGTCTGGAACAGCTCTTCATAGGCGGGCAACAGTTCCGTAAACTCGACCCCGATATGGTAGTGCCGCTGACTTTCGTCGGAGCGGCACCAGGCGATGCGGGCGGGGATGATGATCGGCGAGATATCGGATAATTCGAGGGGGAAGTTGATCTGCAGGGTCGTTTCTTTATTGATCGTTGTCAGCGTCTTCCCAATGATCAACGCGCCGCGTAGAGTGAGGTCCCCCAGATAACCAAGCAAAACCCGGGGATGCAGGTCATAGACTGGCGTAAACGCCATCAATTTGCGACGGATTTCTTTTCTGCGTTCACCCATGGAGGCTCCTCTGTTCGGTATGAAGGTGGGATACGCTGAAAGCGCTGTTGCGCAGCCTATATCCAAGTGTACAGCAAATCCGAGTAAACGATGATTAAAAAAACGAGTCAAAGGCCTCCACGTCCGTTTCTCACGAACTCAGGCACGGCATCCGACCTCCCACTGACCAACCGGTGCCAGACAGCGGTGGCAGGAGCTTCTGTTGGCAGTGCGACTTCACAGGTAGGCGTTGCCTGCCGTACGGTATAATTATCGGCATGGATCCTAATATTATCGGTGTACGTTTCACCAAAGTTGGCAAGATTTACCACTTCGACTCTTCCGCCATCCCGAACGTCGGGCTCGGCGAACACGTCATTGTGGACACTTCGCGCGGCAGGCACCTGGGCGAAGTCGTTCAGCTCGTCCAGGCAGTGCCTCCGAAGCCCGAAGGCGGCTGGCGCTCTGTCGAACGGCGAGCTACTCCGCGTGACTTGCTGCTGCTCCAGTCCTGGCAAGCCAGACAGACCGAGGCGATGATCAACTGCCGGGCGCGCGCTGCTGAAATTGGGCTCAGGGAAGTCAAGATTGTCGCCGCCGAGTACAACTACGACGGCTCGCGGCTGACCTTCCTGTTCAGTACGGAGGGCGAGGAGAAGGTCGACCTCAAGTCACTCAAGAGGGATATGCACGACCTCTACCCTAACACGCACATCGAGATGCGCCAGATCGGTCCGCGCGATGTGGCAAAGATCATCGGGGGTATGGGCGCGTGCGGACTGGAAACCCGTTGTTGCTCGAAGTTCCTGACCGATTTCTCGCCGATCTCGATCAAGATGGCGAAGGAGCAGGGCATTTCCCTGACGCCAAACGAGATCACCGGCATGTGCGGACGTCTGCGCTGCTGCCTCATCTATGAATATGAACAGTACGTCGAGGCGCGCAAGAACCTGCCCAAGCGTAATAAACGTGTGGTCACGCCCAAAGGTGAAGGCAAAGTCGTCGACGTTTTGCCGATGAGCAACAAGGTCCTTGTGTTGCTTGATGGCGAAGAGGGCAAGCGCTTTACCGAGATGTTCGACCACGAGGATTTGCAGCCCTGGGACGAGCTGGAGGCATTGCGGCGCAAATCAGAGGCGCCATGTGATCGTCACAACAACGGTGGTTGTACCTGCGGCAAATCGAGCCCACGCAACAAGAAGAATTAGCCTTCCACCATTGCGCCACGAGAACTTGAGATATTGTATATCCTGGCGGTGCAATGGTTAGGTTGTTTAAACCTCCGTCCATGCGTGACATTTTCTCCGCCGAGACCTGATCGATGGAACCTGAAACCTGGGAGTCCCCTCAACATATCCTGGTGATCCTGGCGCATCCGGATGACCCCGAGTTTTTCTGCGGGGCAACGCTGGCGCGCTGGGCTCGCGCAGGCCATCGCATCACGTATCAGCTTTTGACCTGTGGGGACAAAGGCTTCAATGACTTCACCCCCGCCGACATGACTCCCGACGCCCTGTGCGCCATCCGCCACAAAGAGCAGCTCGCGGCAGCGAATGTCATCGGCGTGGAAGAGATCCATTTCATGGACCTCCCCGATGGCTATCTGGTCCCGGATATCAATCTCCGTCGTGACATCGTCCGAGTTATTCGCAAGTTCAGGCCCGACATTCTGGTGACATGCGATCCGCAGACACTGTTCGCCACCTATGGGATCAACCATCCCGATCACCGGGCTGCCGGCCAGGTGGTGCTGGACGCGGTCTACCCGGCAGCGGGGAGCCCGGTCTTCTTTCCCGAGTTGCTCCAGGAAGGGTATCCACCGCACATGCCGAAGGAAGTCTGGTGCTCGCTGACGACCCAGCCGAATATGATCGTCGATGTGACGGAGACCTGGTCCATCAAAATGGAAGCGCTGCTCCATCACAAAACCCAGATCGGTGACATGGAGAGATTCCAGGAACGCATGAAATCCCGGCACACCGAAGACAGCACCGAGGAAGCTCCCCGCTACGAAGAGAAATTTCGAAGGATTATTTACCGCTAACACTTGCTCTGGCGGCCGTCCCCGGCGGCGTTTTCATACACAGAAGAGCAAAATGTGAATATCGTTAACGTCGGATACGATTCTACAAACTACTATCTTCTCGATTGTAAGAATGGCAAGCTCCTGATCGACTGTGGCTGGCCCGGGACGCTGCCAAAATTTATGGTGCAGCTCAAGCGCAAGGGCATTTCCATCCACGAGATCAAGCATTTGCTGGTGACTCACCTCCACCCGGACCATGCCGGTCTGGTGCAAGATCTAAAACGACTGGGCCTCCAGTTTATCCTGCTCGAGAGCCAGGTGGAATCGATTGCCTCGTTGACGGAATTTTTCAAAGGAAAGAATTTTCCTTACCTGGAAGTTACTCAAAATGATAATCTCCTCCTCCCATTTGGAGATTGCCGCAAGTTCCTTGGCAGCATTGGCATCGCGGGCGAGGTGATCTCCACGCCGGGGCATAGTGCAGATAGTGTCACGCTGATCCTCGATGAGGGCTTTGCCTTCACCGGCGACCTGCCTCCAGCGTTTATGGTCCCCGAAGAAGACCGCGTTACCCGCGACAGCTGGGATGCGATCTACAAACATAAGATCAGCCGGCTTTTCCCGGCACATGGCGGCTAGTCGCTTTTTGTAACCTCTATGCATCGGGTTTCCCAAAATTAAAAGTACAATGGAATATCGGAC
>DAITPI010000365.1:0-4810 GCA_036833655.1 Anaerolineales bacterium
CAATCTCCTGTGTGCGTTCGATCACGCTCATCGTCAGGGTGTTGATCACGCCCAGCGAGCCGACGACGATCGAAATGAGCGCCATCACATCGAACATGCTGAATGCCTGGTCCATGAGAGTGACGACACGGCCACGGATCGATTCATTCGAGATCAGGTTGAGGTGATAACGCCGGCCGTATAGATTATCGATCGCGCTCTGGACCGCAGCTACCGTCTGCTCTTCCCGGACCTTCACCAGGAAAACGCTCGCATCCCGGATGTTGAAGGAGCGGCGCATAGTATCCCAGCTGCCCTGGACGACCAGACCCTGGTTATAGAAATCCACGACTACACCTGCCACCCGGAACGACTCATAGCCACCGCGAGTTTTTAGAGCGATGGAATCGCCGACCTTTAGATTGTATTTCTCCGCCAGCACACTCGAGATAAAGACGGTCTGTCCATTGGCAAGGTCCTGGATCGCCTGCGCCGGGTCCACCTGCGCGCCGCTGAAGACGAAGCTCGTGACGCGCGTATAGGCGTCGACGTCGAGCGCCATGAAAGTGAGGTTCTCCGTATCGCCGCCAGGCGTCTTCCAGTCCACTTCGAAATAACGGATGGGCGTCACCGCCCGAACCCCCTCGATCGACTGGATACGCTTGCCCACATCCTCCCGCAGCCGCACGCTAGACGTGATGTAAATATCGCCACCCAGATAAGCCTGGATCCAGGTGCGCAGATCCCCCGCAAAGGATTCGGTCATGCCGCGAACCATGATCACCATCGCCACGCCCACCATCAGGGCTGCCACGGTCAGTGTTGTGCGCAGGCGAGAGCGCCGGACGTTGCGACTGCCCAGGCTGCCGCTGGCTCCATAGATCCATTTCATGAGCGGGCGGGCAGCCCGTTCCCAGATCCCCACAGTCACCGGGATCAACAAGGTAGCGCCGGTGAACAAACCAAACACCGTTATGCTGCCCAGGCGGAACTGCACATCGTACGGAAAGGGATTGGCGATCAAGATCACGATCGAGCTGCCCAGCAGGAGCAACCCGGGAATCCAACCATTGCGAATCAACCAGCCCTCCCTGGATTTACCACGCACGCGCAGCGCTTCCATCGGAGAGATGCGACCAGCCTGCAAAGCCGGTAATCCCGCCGCCAGAAAGGTCACGCCTACGCCCAGCAGGAGGCTGAACAACGTATCTGTGGAGGCGATCTGCACATTGCCGATCTCCTGGTTCAGGATCACCTCCATCAAGCGCGTGAGCCCCCGGGCAAGGAGAATACCGAGGCCAACCCACAGCCCGGCACCCAACACACCCAGGACTCCCGCTTCGATGAGGACCTGGCCCATCACCTGGAGGCGGGTCATACCCACCGTCCGCAGCATGCCGAACTCGCGGGTCCGTTCGACAACGGTCATGGCAAAGGCATTGTAGATCAGGAAGGCGCCCACGAACAGCGCAATGCCGCTCATGAAATTGAGCCCGATCTGGTAGTTCTGGAGCATCTGGGTCATCCGCTCGCCCTGACCTGCTGGATAGGTCACCGAATAATCCTTTCCCAGCCGGTCCTGTAGCTCGGCGCGCAATATCGCCAGCTCCGTTGTACTTGGATTGCGGTCCGCGGAAACTATATCGACCTGATCGATTTCGTCGCCGCGGTCGAAGATCTCTTGTGCCGTTACAATGGGGATCACACCGAATGCACCGTTATTCGTCTGGCCAGGTCCCTCGCGGGCGATCAGCCCGACAACCTTCAATTCCTTTGTTCGATTGGGCGTGACAATCTCGATGACATCCCCGACGTTGATCTTCTCGTCTTCCGCATAGGACTCCACGAGGACGATCTCGCGCTTCTTGAGGTTGTCGGAGAGGAAGCGCCCCGCGACGATCTCATAGTTACGGATCAAGGTCTCACGCGCCGGGTCGATGCCATACAGCAGGAGACCGCCGCCGCCCGTGCCAAACATGCCGATCTCCAGCTGCTGAGAGTCGGCATTGTCTGCCAGGTCCGTCTGGAGGCGCAGGATGGGGCTGATTGCCGCGATCCTTTCCGCTTTCGCGATCGAGCCTGTAATGCTTTGCGGGAACCCTTTTCCTTCCGCAGAGGCAGAGGTGACCATCAACTTTGCCCGGCCCGAGGTGTTCTGGAAGAGTGTGGCGATCGACCCCAGCGCTGCCTGGTTCGTGGCGCGGATGGCGAGCAAGCCCGCCACACCCAGGACAATGCCAAAGGCGCTGAGAAGGAAACGCAACGAACGAGAGCGGATCGAACGAAACGTGAGGAGACGGGTGAGGAGCATGCTCAGGCTTCCAGCCGCTCCATCGCATCCATAATGCCGCGCAGTCGTTCTGGCAGTGGGCTTTGCCCTGCCGGTTCATACTGCTCGACGATAAGCCCGTCTCGCAAGAAGATCACCCGGTCGGCGTAGGCGGCTGCTTTCGGATCGTGGGTCACCACAATCACCGTTTGTTCCAGTTCATCGCGCGAACGGCGCAGCAATTCCATGATGGCTCTGCCTGTCCTGGAGTCCAGGTTGCCTGTCGGCTCATCCGCCAGGAGGATCGCCGGCTGCGTGATCAGCGCCCGGGCAATCGACACGCGTTGTTGTTCTCCACCGGATAGCTGGTCCGGTTTGTGCGCGCGCCGGTCTTGCAGCCCCACCAGTTCCAACAGGCGCTGCAGCTGCTCCTGGTACCTGCGTGGATCCTTTCCGTCAATGATGAGCGGTAGCACGATGTTTTCTTCCGCCGAGAGCGTGGGAAGCAGATTGAAGAACTGGAAGACAAAACCCACATTGTGCCGCCGCACCAAGGTCGCCTCCCGCTCGGACAGCGTGGCAAGCGGCTGGTCGGCGAGAATGACATTCCCCTGGCTGGGACCGTCCAACCCGCCCAGTAAGTGCAGCAACGTGGACTTGCCACTGCCGGAGGGTCCCATGATGGCAACGAATTCTCCCTTCTCCACCTGGAAATCCACCCCCGCCAACGCATTGACCAGATGCTCTCCCATCTTGTATTGTTTGCGAACTTCCCTGGCTTCAAGGACTGGCATGAGAACTCCCTTGCGTGACACGCTCACGAGTGAATGATGACTTCACCGGTATGACCGTTGACTGTGACCAGCGTCTGGTCCCGCAATCGCATCGCCCCTTCGGCTGACACCACCGCCGGGATATTGTATTCCCGCGCCACAATTGAACTATGCGAGAGCAGCCCGCCCGACTCCGACACCACGGCGCCGACACGCGCAAAGAGCGGCGTCCAGCTGACATCTGAGTAGGGAATCACCAGCACATCGCCCGGCTTGACCTTGGCAAAATCCTGGAGGCCGCGGACCGAGGAGACGGTGCCGGTATAGTGGCCGATGGAGGTAGGAATTCCCACCAGTCTCTCGAGTGCTGAATCCGGCACGGGAGGCGGCACATCCCCATAGATGACCGGCGGCAGAGGGATGTCCCGGTAGTGCTCAATGTCCTCTTTGTGCTTTTCGATGAGAAGACGATAGTCCGCCAGCGGCTGCGGGCTGAGCAGAGCCTGCCTGACCTCGGTGCTGGTCAGATAGAAAACATCCTCTGGCGCAGCGATCCACCCGCGTCGCACGAGGATCCGTGCCATGGCAAGGTAATAGTAGCGGAACAATCCATAGCCAAGCGTATGTAGCGAGCTCGCCTGCTCGCGCAAGTAGCGAAAGTCACGCGCACGCTTATACAGCGCATGCATCCACAGGTTCGTCCTGACGTCGGAGATCCGGACCTGGTGTCCGCCGTCTTTCTGTTCGGGGCTGGAATCCGTGACCAGCTGTTTGATCATGTCCGGCGATTCGCGCCAGGGTACACAGGAGAAATCATTACCGTTATCGCTCAAGTGCCCAAACCTCTCGAGGAACGCTGCCAACTTCGATTGAAACTGTTCCAAACCCTGGAGCTCAAGAAGCTCAGCGTAGCTGGCGCGGCGGACGCGTTCCTGGAACTCGGGAGCAAGGCTTCGAAACATGTTCTGCAATTCCGATAGATAGGTCTTTGGATCATACTGTGCGATCGCGGGGTGACCTTCCATGAGATCGAAATCCTTGAAGTCGACACCGGATCGCGCCAGCTGCTTTTTCAGTCCGAGATTGAACATCCCCATCAGAATTTGTGCGACCTTGTTGTAATAGACGACCTCTTGTACCACCCTGTACAGGCGGTCGGTTTCAGCGATGAGCTCCTTCTCCGAAAGCTGGTCCGCAGAGAGGTAATCGAACGTTTTCAGCTTTGCCTGCAGGACCGGCAATCCCTGTCGCATCGGCCCGGCAAAGTTCCATTTTGCGATTGCAAAACGGAGCATCGTTGGCAAGCGCAGCAGGGTCTTGAAGGTCGGTCGCATGGATGGTTTTGCTGCTCCGTCGGGTAGCGCATTCATCATCAGCTCGATCGATTCTGCCGGCAAGCCGACCTCTTCGAAAAGCCGGCTCAGTACCCCCATATTGAAATAGACACGATAATAGAAGGTCCGGGCAAGCTCTTCTGGCTGGACGCCGGTCTTGCCGATCAGCTCGTTCATCAGCCGGATCCACATCGTGCAAACCAGCGGCAGGTTCACCGAGCTGATCAGCGGCTTGATGATACCGGGCAACATCTCTTTCGAGATGTGGTTCGAATATACATTGTGGCGGTTGAGCGTCGTGATCTCGCGCATTTGCAGGAAATACAGATGCTTCCCGTCATGCGCCCATTCCAGATCGACCTGAAGCTTGAAGTGCTTTGCGATCTCCCTGGTCCTGTGCACAATTTCATCGACGACCGGGAGGGCAACTGATTCGGGCTCCGGCTTGACGAGCC
>DAITPI010000366.1:0-4788 GCA_036833655.1 Anaerolineales bacterium
TGGGGAACGTCCGCGTGCTCTGCATCGACCAGAAAAGCTTCGAAGCACTCTTGCGCGACCGCCCGGACGTGAGCCTGGCGGTCATGCAGGTGCTCTCCGCAAGGCTCAAGGAAGCCGAACAGAGACTCCATCGAGAGCCGATCCCTACTTAATCGAAAAGACCTCCCGTCACTGGTGGCGGGAGGTCTTCTATTCAGCGATGTTTAGCGAACGGATGGGATGGCTTGAGGAGCATCCGGCGCTTTCCATTTCCTGAGCCGGAAACCGAGGACGATCAGCAAAATGCCGAAGAGAACGGCATAGGACGCAATCGTCCAAACGATGGCGAGGCTACCCGCCGCAGGCTGAAAGAAAATAAGAACACCGAGCAGGACCGACAGAAGTCCGCCGAGTCCAAGCATCCACTCGTTCGTGATCTCATGCCGCAGGCGGATCGCCGTCACGATTTCCAGGATGCCTGTGAAGATGGCCCACGAGGCGATAACATAAAGCAGAACCAGAGTGGCGAGCCCCGGCCAGATCAAAGCGACAACACCGGCCGCAATGCTGATCAAGCCCTCTACCAGGAAGGTCCACCAGCGCGGGGAGTCTTTGGTGCGTGCAATCCCCGTGCCGACCGCGACCAGCCCGTCTACGATCGCATACACCCCGAACAAAATAATCAGGGTCAGGATGGTAATGCCCGGCCAGACGAAAGTCAGCACACCGAACAGAATTGCCAGAACCCCACGCAGAACCAGCAGCCACCAGTTTTGAGACAGCGTTCGAACCATTTATCTCTTCCTTTTCAGCCTCTTGTTTCTGTTCTGGATTACTTTTCCGATTCGAGATTCTCCGTGGTCATGGCAGCTTTCACATTCACCCGGTTTTCTGCCAGCTTCGTCAGTATTTGATCGGTATCTTTTTCTTCATTAAGCGTTTCGGTAAGCAGATCAAACGCCTTGAGATAGGCAAGCTGCCTGGCATGCGCGCGTGCTGTGCCATAGGCGGCGATCTCATAATGCTCCACGCGCTGTGCCGCGCCGATCAGGGCCGCCTGCTTGGGCTCGGCTTCCATACCGCTCTGTATGACTTCCTCCCCCTCCTGGAGCAGCCCCTGCATGCCCTTACAGGTCTCCCCAACGGGGGAAACCTGGAGATCGCTACAAATCTCCTCAATTCGCCGGACATGTACACGGGTTTGTTCGAGATGCTTCTCGAAGGCCGCGCGCAGGTCTGGGGATTGAGCTGCCTCCGCCATCTTGGGCAGGGCCTCGAGCAGCTGCGTCTCGGCGCTGTAAATATCTTTTAGTTCTTCTTCCAGCAATTCAGCCAGCGTATTGATTGTCATACGTTTCTCCCATCGGTCGATAAAATTGGATTTTCGCGGGGAATACCCTTTGAAAAGCCTAACGAATTCCCCACGGGAATGTTATAGGAGGAGGACAGCAACAACCTACTTGCGATCGGGCCGCAGGAACAGGAAGAAGCCCAGTAATCTCAACCCTGCGCTCAGCCATAAGGCGCCGCCCAGACCGATGTATTCCGAAAGCCATGTCCCCAGAAGCGGCGCGACGATCATGGAGAGATATTGCATGGACTGCGCCAGGGCCACGAAGGTCGCGCTATAGTCCGCCGGGACGGTCTTCATCAATTCGTCGAAGAAGACCAGGTCGAGCCCGGCCTGGAACAAGCCGGCGATCCCGGCATAGAGGATGATCAAATGGATCTGCGGTGTGGCAGCGCTCAGCGCCGGATAGAGCGTTGTGCCCAGTGTGGTTGCCAGCAGCACAAATCTGCCGCCGCGCCGCCGCGAGACCCAGGGCCACAGAAAATAGCCGACCAGCATAATGAGGGTCAGCGTCATGTTGACGGTGCCGATCTGGCCATCGGTTGCGCCCACCTCGCGGACGAGGAAGAGCGGCATGATGGGCTGGCTCAGCACGATCGCCGAAAAGTAGACGAACCGTTTGGACGCGAACGAGAGGAACGCCGGATTCTCGCGCAGGAGCCGGAGGTAGTTGCCGGCATTCTGGCGCGGCGAAAGGGTCGAGGGCAGCGGAGGCGCCACCTGATCAGGCAGATGGATTTTCCTCGAGAAGTAAAAGCTGAAGAAGCCGCCCAGCGACAGCACCATGAACATGATCGCATAGTTCAGCGGGAAACGGAGCAGGTCGATCAGCCGCGTGACAATGAACGTGCCAATCACACCGGTCAAGCCGAAGATCGCCCAGCGCCGGCTCAGCAAGGCATAGCGACCTTCGGGACCGGCGACGGCGTTCATGACCACCGAGAACGCCACGGCCAGCGCCGTTTGTGGCAGCGTGGCAAACGCCCAGATTGCCAGCGTCGAAAGGATCACCAGCTCCTCCGCCACCAGCAGCGTGAGGATTCCCGTCAGGGCATAGCACAGGATGACCATCAGGCGCGAGAGGCTGTACCACGGGACAATGTCGCGCCGGGTCTGCAGAAAACGCCCTACAATGATGGCAAGGACCAACCCGGTCATGCCAGGCATCGAGGAGAGCAGACCGACCTGGAAATTGCTTGCACCCAGACGAGTCAGAAAGACAGGCAGGAACGGCGCCGCGATATTCGAGATACTCACCCCGATCGCGTCGATCTGCACATAGCGGAAGTTTCTTTTTTGCAGTTCGAGGTCTTTTTCGGAGAGGGAATTCTTGTTCATGATCGAAGCAGCGCCGGATGATTATAATGCCCGCAGAGGAAAACCCTGTGACGATCGAGATACGCCACATCCGACCAGACGAGATCCCTCTTGCCAAGGAATTGATCTATCGAGTTGCCCACGAGATCTTCCACGAGACCGACTCTCTGGAGGAGTCGATCGCTTACTATGAAGCGCGCGGCCAGCTGCACGACATGGATGATGTCCAGCAGACGTACTTCGACGACGATGGGATTTTCCTGGTGATGACCGACGACGAGCAAATCATTGGAACGGGGGCGATCCGCAAGATTGACGATCGGACCTGCGAGCTGAAAAGGCTGTGGCTGCTCTTCCCCTATCATGGCAAGGGTCTGGGGTACCGGCTACTGCAGCAGCTATTATCGTTTGCACGCGACAGGGGATATCAGCGCATCCGGCTCGAGACCGATCGGAACGATCAGAGCCGCGCCTACCAGCTTTACAAACGCCTTGGCTTTTACGAGATCCCGCGTTACAGCGATAATGTCAATGATGCGGCGATGGAGATGGTATTGTAGGGCGGGTTTTCAACCCGACGGTCCCTTCAATTGTCATGCCAAAGCCATGACCTACAAGCGTGACGATTTCAGGACTGTCCGGCTGGAAGCCGGACCTATCTTCCGCGCGACCTACAGGTTAACCGCGTTCAGCCAGTCCGGCAGCTGGTCGATCAGCTGCGCCATGATGCCCCGGGCGCGATCGTTGAACAGCTCGATGTTGTCGTATGCCTCGCTGCCATCTTCGCTGACCGTGTCGCTGACGCCGCGCAGGATCAGCAGGCGGGCTTTGTTGCGCTGCGCCACCCATGCCAGGGCAGCCGACTCCCAGTCTGCGGCGATGGCGCCCCGCGATTGCAACAAGGCGATTTTATCCGGCGGCAGGTCGCTATCGGCGGAGGCGATCATGCCCCGCCGGACGGGGAAAGGATAGGGGTCGGCGAGCCAGCTCAGGTCCAGCCTGGCGCTGTAATAGGGAATAATGTCCAGGTCTCCCATCAGCTCCACGATATCGTAGACATAGGTCTGATCCACCAGGATCGTCTCACCCTGCTTGACCCCGCCTTCGAAGCCTCCACAGGTCCCCAGGTTCACAATCAGGTCCGGGGCGTATTTGTCGATTACATATTGCATCGAACCGGCGGAAGCGATCTTGCCCCAGCCACTGTGGAAGAATGAGATGTGTTCGTCCTGCAGGACGATATCGAAGCACTCTCCAAAGGGAAAACGCCGGATCTTTGCATCCGGGAATAAGGGCTTGACCGCGTTCCATTCTGCAATCGCAGAGATCAGCACGACAACTTTCATTGCATACTCCGTTGTGGATATTTAATACGTTTCAGAGTGGATTAGTCTGCTTAATTGGCGTATAATGCCCTACATGTCCGATTGGATTGGCAAGACAGTGGGTAGAGTCCGAATTGAAAAACTCCTGGCACGTGGGGGAATGGCAGAAGTCTATTTAGGTACGCATCTAGCCCTCGAGCGCCAGGTCGCCATCAAGTTGTTACACAGCCACATTGAAGAAGAGCCTTCCCTGCTCGAACGGTTTCACCGGGAAGCGCGGGTGGTGGCGGGCTTACGTCATCCCAACATCGTGCAGATCTATGACTTCGACACCACGGACGGACACCCCTATATTGTAATGGAATATTTCAAGGGACCAACGCTTGCCACCTACCTGCGCGGCTTGCATACCCGCAACGAGCTGATCCCGCCCCATCAAATTGCCCGTCTGCTCAAGGTGCTGACTTCGGCCCTCGACTATGCTCATGAGCAAGGTGTGATCCATCGCGATATCAAGCCGGGCAATATCATGCTGCACAAGAAAGGCGGCGAGATCTCTCTGGACGAGCCTCTGACCAACGATGTCGAGGCTATCCTGACAGATTTTGGGCTCGTTCGTATGGCACATGCCGCCACACAGACCGCCTCCGGCACGGTGAGCGGGACACCCGCCTATATGTCCCCGGAGCAGGCGCAGGGCGAAAAGACCGACCATCGTACCGATATCTATTCCCTGGGCATAGTACTGTATGAGATGCTCGCCGGCTGCGTGCCCTTCGAGGCCGATAGCACTCTCTCGGTGCTCTACATGCACAT
>DAITPI010000367.1:0-4782 GCA_036833655.1 Anaerolineales bacterium
ACCCCCACCGTCCCTGCCTGCTCTGCAGGCAGCGCCACCTCCCCCCAGTGGGGGGAGGCAGGAGGGGGTTTATTTGTCCGCGCTGACATTATCCCCGAGCCGCTCTGCGGCGAGTGGGATGCCGTCCATGGTGCGACCGCACGAAGTCCCCGTAGCGCAGCGTAGTTGGAGGGAGTGGAGGTTCAAGCGAAATTATGGATGGGAAACGGAAATTTGGAGTAAGATGGAATTGTCTGATCCTTGTGTTAACAGCAACAAACCCTCCACTGGGAAGGAGATGTTGAAGGTTGAGAATATTTATCAGTTACCGACGGGACGACAGCGCCGGATATGCAGGACGATTATTCGACTTTCTGAGCGCCCATTTTGGCTCCCGGAATGTGTTCATGGATATCGACACCATCGAGCCGGGCGATGATTTCCGCAAAGTCATCGCAAACGCGGTCGGAACCTGCGAGGTGGTGCTGGTGATGATCGGCAGGCAGTGGCTGGCAATGTCCGATCGCCAGGGTCGACGCAGGCTGGACGACCCGGGGGACTGTGTGCGGGCGCAGATCGCCACGGCGCTTGCCAATCCGAATGTACGTGTCATCCCGGTCCTTTTGCGAGGCGCTTCCATGCCCGGGGAACACGAGCTGCCCGAGGATCTCAAGGAGCTGGCCTGGCGGAATGCTCTTGAGCTTAGCGACTCGCGCTTCCAGCACGATGCCGGTAAGCTGGTCAGCGTAATCGATCGGTCCGCAGAACAGCCGAGAGAAGACGGTCTGGCCGGGCAGCAAAAGAGGGCCTCAGCAAGATACCTGCCAATTGTCCTGGGCGTGATCGGTCTCGGCCTTGTCATTGGGGCGGCATGGTATGGTCCCAGGTTCTTCGGCGCGACGGCCGCACCTACATCCCCTGCCGGGATTTCTTCGAACAGCCCCACCACGACGGGTCCGGAGGAGCTGCCACTTCTACGAACCATACCGGGCTACGGACAGGCAGCCAGCGCAGCCCTCTCCCCGAACGGGAAGCTGGCAGCAGCAGGATATTACGATGGCATGATCAGAGTCTGGTTCGTGGACGAAGACACTCTCCTCAGCACTACGGACGTTGGAACGGCCGTGACAAGCCTGGCGATATCCGCGGACAACCAGATGATTGCAGCCGGGTTGACAAGCGCAGTTGTGAGGGCCTGGCGGAGCGATGGGACCGATCTACCCATCTTCGAGGGACTTACGGACATCGTTTACAGTGTGGCGTTTTCACCCGATGGCCAGATGCTGGCAGCCGGCGACACCACGAATGTGATTGTCTGGAGGGTCAGTGACGGCACGGTTCTTCAGACTTTCGGAGGCCATTCAAACGACATCGGCCGGGTTGTCTTTTCGCCCGATAACCAATGGCTGGCATCTGCTGCCCGCGGCGGGAACAGGGTAAATTTGTGGCGTATGGACACGAATGTGCTTGTGCGTGAATTTGAAGCGGACTATGATACCGCCGCGGCATTTTCACCCGACAGCGAAATACTGGCAACAGCAGGTGTCTATCTCTGGCGGGTGCGGGATGGTGAACGTATACAGGAATTGAAAGGCCATACCCAGGCCGCGCAAACTCTCGCATTTTCTCCGGATGGTCAGACGCTCGTCTCCGTATCTCCAGACATCGAAGTGCGCCGATGGCAGGTGAGCGACGGCAGGCGCATCTACACCAGGCGACTGGATGGTACGAATGTCCAGTCCGTGGAGCTCTCAACAGATGGAAAGGTTTTGATGGCACTCTATCAGGATGGCGTGCTGAAAGTCTGGCAGGTTCCTTGAAAGCGGATGATGTATAGCCTGTGAGGCGGCTGTGGCCAACAAGATGCTATCCGCTCCGCTCAGAGCAGCGGGTGCTATTATCGGGAGGGGCGTTTAGGGAAGAGTTGTGAAAGGCGACCTATTCCCCGTCCGCTTCCCAAATCCCCTACGGGGTCGATGTGAGAAGAGGTGCCTGCTCCGTCTTGTCTGGGCGGTTTCAATCGAGGTCGATGACATCTGTGATCGATTGCGCCCTCGTGGAGAGACAAGTATGAAAAGAGGCGATGTCCTCTTATGGTCCATCCCCATCCTTCTCGCCGGGTTTGCCCTGTGGATGATATCCACAGGCAGATTGAACGACCTCTCGGGATCCTTTATCGACGATATCTGGAGCTCCATTGAGAATGTGGTTCGACCGATATTCCGCCGGTGAGAGCCTGTCCGAAAAGCATGCTTTGCTGTGGACGACACTTGCACCTGACGCACACCGCCTGATCTTTGAATTGCTTAGCAATTCATGGCAAATCATGGTTCAGTGCCCGGGAGTGCAGGCGAAGGGCAACACCCTGCAACCGGAGGAAGCCCCGGCGCTGATTGCCGGGCACGATGCGCAAGCCCGCCCGGGCGGGCTTAAGGGACATGCACGCGGCATTTATGCCCGTGCGACGCCGTTTCATCAGGGGACATCGTCCCCTTTGGGGATTGCTTCTCGCACCGTCCTGACGTACGGTGTCAGGAAAGACTCGCAATGACATAATGGTGAATGTCAACGCGCTGCGACCGGCAATGGCCTCATCCGTGAGCTGCCTGGTAGAATCCGGCTTATTGATTTCAAGGAGAACTGCATGAAACGATATCTGGTCAAACCCGGGGAGCGAGTGGACTTCTCGAAGTGGGATCCCAACGACAAGGGCGATTTCAAGGGCGGCAAGGAGGAAGGGCTCGAAGAGCTCGAGAAGTTGAACGCCAGGCTCGAGGAATTACAGGAGATCCTGTACGCCGCCCACCAGCACAAAGTGCTGGTCGTCCTGCAGGCGCTGGATACCGGCGGCAAGGACGGCGTCATTCGGCGCGTGTTCGATGGCGTCAACCCGCAGGGAGTGCGGGTGGCGTCCTTCAAGGTCCCTACCGAGGAGGAGCTGGACCATGATTACCTGTGGCGCGTCCACAGGGTGGTTCCGGGTAGAGGGGAGATGGTCATCTTTAACCGCAGTCACTATGAGGATGTACTGGTGGTACGCGTGCACCGCATCGTTCCCCCGGAGGTATGGAAGCAGCGCTACGAGCAAATCAATGCCTTCGAGCGTCACCTGGCAGAGAACGGCACGACCATTCTGAAGTTCTTTCTGCACATCGACCGCGATGAGCAGAAGGAGCGGCTTCAAGCCCGCCTCGAGGATCCGACCAAACGCTGGAAGTTCCGCCTCGGCGATCTGGAGGAACGCAAACACTGGGGAGAGTATATGGAGGCTTACGAGGAGGCCTTGAGCAAAACAAGTACCGGTCATGCACCCTGGTATATCGTCCCTGCCAATCGCAAATGGTATCGTGATCTCGTCATCTCGTCCGTACTGGTGAAAACACTCGAGGACCTCGGCATGACATACCCCGAACCGGAGGAGAACCTGGACGGCGTCGTAGTGGAATAGGCCGGGTAGACAGCGTCCCAGTCACTCGCACTGCAGTGCAGGCGGACTCCAGGTCGTGGAAAATCCGGGGCATTCCCGCGCCTCCATGCCCTGGATTTTCCCACAAAAGCCGGCGGCACGAAGAGGCTGCAACCCTGATTCCGTCCCGAGACCAAACCGTTCCGCCGGGCGTGCGCAATGATGATAGACTAAAGGCAGGACCATGATTCCAGGCAGCCGCTTCCGCAACCGGGAGCGACCGCTCATCCATAAGGCAGGTATGCAAACCAGAAACGTCGACATCGTAGTTGTTGGAGCCGGGATTTCCGGGCTCAGTTTTGGGCGCGCGATCCAGGACCAGGGCGGGGAGGTTCTCGTCGTGGAGCGCAGCCGTGCCCTGGGCGGCCGCTGTGCCACGTGGCGACATGCCGGGATCCCGCTCGATTATGGTGTGCCCTTTCTGCACGGCCGTTCGCCGCTATTCTGGCAGACGATCGACCAGTTGATGGGAGAAGACCTCCTGTCCGGCTGGCCGGAACGCGTGGAAGGCGAAGGACAGACCTGCCAGCCGCGCGCACTGGATTCCGGCGTGAGACACGCCGCGTTGCGCGGGGGGATGAACACCCTGGCAAAAAGGCTGGCAAGCGGAATTGAGATCATGCGCGAAGCGGAGGTCAGCAGCCTGGCGATTCGCAACGGTCGTTTCGAGCTCCGGGGCGACGACTTTTTCATCACGGCCCGGAGGCTCGTGCTGGCCGCCTCCAATGGACAAAGCCTGCGTCTGCTCAAGAACTCGGAGCTCTCCGAAGCGACGGCTGGAGCCATCGTCCTGTTCGGTCTTGCGCCCACGCTTCCCAGCTTCGCCCTGCTCGTTTGCTACGATGCGCCAGCCAGCCGCCCGGCATGGGATCTCCTCCTGCCCGAGGACTCACCTGCCATTCAGCTTGTCAGCAACGAAAGCAGCAAGAGCGCGCCACAACAGAAGCTTTGTCTGTGCATTCAAGCGCGGCCCCCCTGGAGTCGCCTCCGTCTGGACAGCCCTGCAGACGAGTGGGCGCGGGAACTGTTGGGAGAAGTGCAGCCCTATCTGGGCGACTGGGCGCTCAAACCCGACTGGCAGCGGCCGCACCGCTGGAGGGAGGCGCGCCTCGACAGCGCAAGCCGCCTGCGCGGACCTCTCCTGCAGGTGATCGATGGCTGCCAGCTCGGCGTAACCGGTGAATATTTCGACCCGGCTGGCGGCCTGGAAGGGGCTTTCCTGGCTGGCTGCCGGCTCGCCGATCTGATGATGGAGAAAATAGGATGAATCAAGTATCGCAAGAACTGCTGGACCTGGTGGAAATGCAGAAAGACCATAGCTGTGCAGGGTATGGGCC
>DAITPI010000368.1:0-4766 GCA_036833655.1 Anaerolineales bacterium
TCCCTCTGGCTCTTTGGCGTGCTTCCCGTGCTCCCCGCGCTGCTTTATCTCCCGCCGATTGGCTACGTTTTTTTGTCTGAGGATGTGACAAAGGAACTCCCCCGCCTCTTGAGCAATCCCACTTTTTTTCCAGCCGTCTTTCTTATTGTTATTTTTACATGGATACTCTCGCTTGCCCTGCAAGTTTTTAGCACCTCTGCAACCACGTTTGGCATCCTCCGTATAGAAGGTGGAAGCCAGCCCAGCCTGCGTGAGCTTTTCCGGGGCGGACGGACTTTCTTCTGGCGGATCCTTGGCGTCACGCTTCTGGGCAGCCTGGGAACGATGGTCCTTCTGGCCCTGTTTTCGGGCTGCCTTGCGCTGATCGGATTTGCCACCCTCGGGCTGGGCGCCGTGCTGGGACAGCTTCTAACGCTTCCGGTTTCGCTGTTGATCTATGCGGTCCTGGAGCAAGCCCAGGCAGCCCTCGTGGCAGATGGGCTGAGGCCCACACAGGCAATCCGACACGCCTGGGACCTGGTGCAAGAATACATCCAGGTGTTCGTTCTGCTGGCGCTCATGCTTTACTCAGGGCTTTCGCTTGTCAATAGCGTTGCCCTGGCGCCGGTCCTGCTGCCTCTGCTCCTGGCGGTGCTCGGCAGATTTTCCGGTGAGCTCGCCAGCCCGAGGATCGTCTTGACGGCCCTGCTGTGTTTTGTCGCCTTCCTGCCGCTGTATCTGTTCGTTCAGGCAGGCGCCCGGGTCTTTGCAAAAGCCGTCTTCGTGGGTGCCTATCTGCGCCTGAGGCGCAGTTTGAATATGCAGTCGCTTCCCGGAATCGGGGAAGCACCATCGTAAAGGAGTTGCAATGAATTTCAATTTTGGTGAAGTCCTCACTCGTGCATGGCAGATCATCTGGAAACACAAAATCCTGTGGGTCTTTGGCATCTTTGCCAGCTGCTCGCGCGGCGGTGGCGGGAACGGCGGAAGCGGAGGCAATGGCGGGAACGGCAACCAGCAGTTCCCGCAATGGCAGCAGACCATGGATCAGATCGGTCGCTGGATCAGCGAAAACACCTGGATTGTCGTCGTGGGCGTTATCGTCGTCCTGCTGCTGATCGTGCTCGCCATCTTCCTCGGGACGATCGGCAGGATCGGCTTGATCAAAGGCACCCAGAGAGCCGAACAGGGCGCGGAACGCCTGATCTTTGGCGAGCTCTTTTCGGAAAGCACACCGTATTTCTGGCGTGTCTTCGGGCTTTCGTTGTTGATCGGGCTGATCAGCCTGCTCATCTTCCTGCCGCTGATCTTCTTCGGCGCGATCACCGCCGGCGTCGGATTCATCTGTCTCCTGCCGTTGCTCTGCATCCTCGTCCCGGTCCTGTGGGCGGTCTCGGTAGTGATAGAGCAGGCGAATGCTGCCATCGTGCTGGAGAACCTGGGGATCGGCGATGGACTGCGCCGGGGCTGGGAAGTGGTGCGCAGCAACCCCGGCCCGATGTTCATCCTGGCGTTGATCCTCTTCATCGGCTCGGGTGTGATCGGGTTCATCATTGCGCTGCCGGTGATCGCCGCGGTGCTGCCATTTGTGTTCGGGGCGGCGACCAACAACAGCAACCCTATCTGGTTCGGGGTGGTGTGTTGCGCGATCTACTTCCCGATCCTGCTCGTGCTGAATGGCATCCTGACCGCGTACATGCAGACCGTCTGGGCGCTGACCTATATGCGCCTGACCAAACCGCGCGATAACGCACCCGTAATCGTCGAGGCGAATGCGTCGTAGACTCGTTGCTGTCCTTCTCCTCCTGAGCCTGGCGGCGCTTCCCATCAGGCTGGCGCTCGCCCAGACAGCCTCGCAGGCATACGCAGAGATCGCGTCCATTGACGCGCGGGGATTCCCCCGGATCACCGCGCTCATGGACGCGTTCGATGCCGACGGCCAGTACCTGGAGGGGCTGCGACGCGGCGACATCACGGTGTACGAAGACGGCGAATCCCGCCCGGTCGACGAGCTGACCGCCGCCGATGTGCCCGTGCAGCTGGTGGTGGCGATCAACCCGGGTCCCAGCCTGGCAGTGCGCGATGCCAATGGCATTCAGCGCTTCACCAAGATCGTCGAGACGCTGAGCCAGTGGGTCAATGCCCTGCCCTCCGATTCTGGCGATGACCTGAGCCTGGTCTCGTTATCCGGTTCGCTGATCACCCACGCGGGCGCCAAGGACTGGTTCGTCAGCCTGGATTCGTTCAAGCCCGATTTTCGCAATACCACCCCCAACCTGCAGACGTTTTCCATCGCGCTGGATACGGTCACGGCGCCTACGCCGGAGGCTGGCATGAAGCGCGCCATCCTCTTCATCACGCCGCACATGGACGACCCGAACATCGACAACAGCGTGGGACCGCTCATCCAGAGCGCGATCGACTCCCGGGTGCGCGTCTACGTCTGGTTCGTGGACGGGCAGGCCTATTTCAATAGCCCCAGCGCCAACGCCTTCAAATCCCTGTCATTACAGACGGGCGGCACCTTCTTTGCCTTCTCGGGCGCGGAGACGTTCCCCGACCTGGACGCCGAGCTGGACTCATTGCGGCACATGTATGCTCTTTCGTACACGTCGGCGCTCAAAGAGTCCGGCGATCACAGCCTGGGTGTGGAGCTGGATGCAGGCGGCGAAACGCTCCGTTCGGCGGAGCTGGAGTTCAACGTAGAGATCGAGCCGCCCAACCCGATCCTGCTCTCGCCGCCCATGCAGATCCAGCGCCAACCGCCTGCCGAGGATCCTTACGCCGAGACGCTGCTCCCGGCGCAGCAGACCATCGAGATCCTGGTCGAATTCCCGGACGGGCACCCGCGCGATCTGAAGCGTACTGCCCTGCTCGTCGACGGCGAGGTGGTGGACGAGAACACCGCCGAGCCCTTCGAAGTCTTCGTGTGGGACCTCAGCTCGTATGAGGCAAGCGGCACGCATGAGATCGCCGTCGAAGCCGAGGATGTGCTGGGCTTGCAAAAGACCAGCATGAGCATCCCGGTGACGATGGCGGTCACACAGCCGCCCCGCGGCATCCAGGCGTTGCTGGCGCGTTATCGCTCCTACATCGTCCTCGGCGCGATCGGGATCGCCGGCATCGCCCTGCTGGCGATCGTCGTGCTGGGCAGGACCGGCGCGGAGTTCATGAAGCGGCGCCGCCACAGGCGCAAGCAGTACGAAGATCCGCTCACCCAGCCCGTGCCGGCAGTGACCGAGCCGCCCACCTCGCCGGTCAAGAAAGTCAAACCGGCGTCCCGGCGCGCCTGGCTCCAGCTGCCCGTGCAGAGGGCGGCGCGCCTGCCCGAAGCGCCTGCCTATCTGCGGCGCCTGACCAACGGCGGCGAGCCCGCCAGCAGCCTGCCTATTCCGATCAATGAAAAGGATATCTCATTCGGCACAGACCCGGTACAATCGACGCGTGTGCTCGACGATCCTTCCATCTCACCCCTGCATGCCCGCATCAAGCAGCGACCCGACGGCAGCTTTTACATCTATGACCATGGCTCGGTGGCGGGCACGTGGGTCAACTATGAGCCGGTCACGCGCGATGGCCGTCGCCTGACGCACGGGGACCGCATCCACCTGGGCCAGCTGATGTACCGCTTTGACCTGAAGCAGCCGCCGGTCGAGCCTGAGCCCCAAATCATCTCGAAGAGATCCGCTTCATGAACCGTACTGCCCGCGCCCACCTCAACGTCGAAGCCCAGACCCATGCCGGGATGACCGGCAAGAACAACGAGGACCGCTATGCAGTGGCATCCTTTGTCGTGGACAAGAACGACCGGACGCCTGTCTTGTTTGCCGTGCTTGCCGACGGCATTGGCGGACATCGCGCCGGGGAGGTGGCGGCGGAGCTGGCGGTTAACCACATGATGCAGGCGGTCGCGCACAGCGACGGGCGGCGCATCCGCGATACGATCGAGGACGCGGTCGTCGAAGCCAGCGATGCGATCGCCGCGCACGCCGAGGCGAACCCCAACCTGAAAGGCATGGGCGCCACCTGCGCGGCGGCCTGGATCGTGGGCGACAGGCTGCATACCGCTTACGTGGGCGACTCGCGCATCTACCTGATGCGCGGCGGCCGGATCCAGCAGTTGACCGTGGACCACACCTGGGTGCAGGAGGCGATCGACCGGGGCATGCTCACGCCGGAAGCGGCGCGCGTGCACCCGAACGTGCACGTCATCCGGCGCTATCTCGGCTCACCCAACCCGCCGGAGCCCGATTTCCGCCTCAAGCTATTCAACGACGAGGGCAACCAGAACGCGGAAAACAACCAGGGCTTGCAGCTCTTGCCCAACGATGCCTTGCTGCTGTGCAGCGATGGCCTCACCGACCTGGTCTGGAACGATGAGATCCTGGAAGTGGTGCGCTCCAAGCCCAACCTGCGCGAGGCAGCCCGGGGCTTGATCGATCTCGCCAACGCGCGCGGCGGGCATGACAACATCACGGTGATCCTGATCTCGGTGCCTGCCGATTTCAAATTTGTCCCGAGGAAGCAGGTGAACTGGCTGCCGTGGATCGTCGGGAGCCTGGCAGCACTGGTCCTGATTGCGGTGGTCGGTTCCGTGATTGTCTTCAGCCTGCTGGGCAGCCGCGCCGAGCCGACGCCCACCGCCACCCGGACCCTCACGTCGACGCCGACTCTACGACCGTCGCTGACAGCCACACCGTTCCCGACGATGACAATCTTGCCTACGCTTTCGCTGCCCATCGCGCCGACGTATACACCCTGGCCGACGAATACGCAAAGGCCGTAGA
>DAITPI010000369.1:0-4749 GCA_036833655.1 Anaerolineales bacterium
AGGTTGTATTGTATAAGGGATGGTATATAATTGATTACAGAGTGCCGCGTCATCGAGTGAACTTGAGGTCGGGATGTGGTCGCACCAATCATACGGCAGGGCTCACGGATCGATGGGCAAGCGGTAGAACTCCCCGAAAAAAAAGGAATCAGCCATGGAAGCAGTAACTGCAATGGTAAGAAACTCTCTTCAAAACGTCAGGG
The DNA here is from genome assembly GCA_036833655.1 of Anaerolineales bacterium. Lineage (GTDB taxonomy): Bacteria > Chloroflexota > Anaerolineae > Anaerolineales > Villigracilaceae > Defluviilinea. The sequence continues at coordinate 204 of DAITPI010000369.1, forward strand.
TGGCGCTCATCGTAGGAGTGGTCTTGGGTCTGCTCCTGGGTCTCATCATTGGCTGGGGGCTGTGGCCCGTCCAATGGACAAACGCTACACCCCAAGTGCTGCGCAGCGATCTCCAGGAAGATTATTTGCGCATGGCAATCGACTCGTACAACCGTACTGGCGATGTTGACACAGCCGTCCGTCGCTGGGATGACCTCGGGACGGCGGCAGGTCCTACCCTCCTGCGCGTGCAGACCAACCCCGGGAATGTTGACCCCAATGCAGTTCAGCAATATGCAAACGTAATCCAGGCTGCGAAAGGTCCGATCCAGGCAACGCCGGAAACTCCGGCATCCACTCCCATGAGCACCGCCGTGATCTACGCTTCGATCCTGGTTGTCCTTGCCCTGTTTGCCGTCGGTGCCTTCTATGTGTTCCGGCTGCTGCGTAAAAACACCGGACCCGTTACACCCGTGATGCAGGGAGCCGAGATCAGCCGCCAGGTCGAAAAGACCGACTTCCAGTCTCTTGGCCTGGCGCCACCGATCACCCAGACCATGACCACCTACGTGTTGGGCGATGACCTGTATGATGAGTCCTTCAGCATCGATACCGGGGGCGGCGAATTCCTCGGGGAATATGGGGTAGGCGTCTCTGAAACCATCGGGGTGGGCGAGCCAAAAAAGGTTGCCGCGCTGGAGATCTGGCTGTTCGACAAGAACGATATCAAGACGGCGACCAAGGTATTGATGTCGGAGCATGCTTACAACGATCCCAATATCCGTGCCCGGCTCGAACCCAAAGGCGAGCTGGTGGTAGTCAAGCCGCAGGAACAGGTGTTGCTGGAAACAGCCACACTGCAACTGCTGGCAACCGTTGTCGATATGGATTACGGCGCCGGCGCGATGCCTCAGCGCAGCTACTTCGAGCGAATCACGCTCGAGCTGGCAGTCTGGCCCCGCAGCGGGCAGTAACCGAATAGACAATAAAAGAGACCGGCGCTGGCGTGCCGGTCTCTTTTATTGCAGGGTAACCGTAATTGTCTCGCTGCGGGCGCGACCTACTCAGCGCTGCTCTTATTCGATCTTCAGAATCTTGAACTTGATGGTTCCACTGGGAGTGGCCGCTTCTACCACATCCCCAACTTTGTGATCCATCAATGCACTCCCAATGGGGGATTCGTTGGAGATCTTTCCATTGCGGGAGTCGGCTTCCTTGGCGCCGACGATATGATAGGTCTCCGGATCGAAGTCTTCTTCCTGGACGGTTACATGCGAACCAACGCTGACGGTATCGGTTTGAGCTTTCTCCACAATCTGGGCGTTGCGCAGGACGGCTTCGATCTCCTGGATGCGGCCCTCGAGAAAAGCCTGGTCTTCCTTGGCTTTGTGATAATCCGCGTTCTCGGAGAGATCGCCCATCTGAATGGCAGACCGCAGGCGCTTGGAAAGCTCTTCCCGTCGCGGTCCGGTCAGCTCTGCCAGCTCTGCCCGAAGCCTGGCTGCGCCCTCAGGCGTTAAATACATCGGTTGGTTCATTTTGCTCTCACTCTCTACGGTTTCTCTAATGGATTAAATAGCTTCTGGTACTCCTCGATGGCGTAGCGATCGGTCATGCCGGCAATGTAATCGCAGATTGTACGTTCGAGCCCACGTTTGTCAATATTTGCCTGCGTGGTGTCCGGCAGCATCATGGGCTCATGGCAATAGAGGTTAAAGATATCGGTGATCAGCCGTTCGGCTTTGACCTGCATACGCGCCACGCGGTAATGTCGGTACAGGTTGCGATAGAGGAAGTCCTTGAGCTCGCGGTTGCGGCGCTGCATTTCCTCGCTATACCCGATCACATTGTGTTTTAGCTTCTGGAGATCGAGCGCGGACTTTGCCTTGCTCTCTCGCAGGCGTTTATCGGTCGCTTCGATCATATCCGTGACCATGATCCCGACCAGCTGCCGGATCATGCGGTGGCGCTCGATGTCGTCGAGGTGAGGCCCGCGCCATTTGTAGGTCTCCCGCAAGATTTCCCATAACGCAATGCCATCGAGCATATGCGGTGTGATCATACCCGAGCGCAAGCCATCGTCCAGGTCGTGCGTGGTATACGCCAGCTCGTCTGCCACATTGGCGATCTGTGTCTCGAGGTTTCCCCGCAAGTCTGCGTTGTATTCGCGGGCATCGGAAATATCATACTCGGATTCGTGCTTGACCATGCCTTCGCGCACTTCCCAGCTGAGATTCAAGCCAGGAAATTCGGGATAGCGCTGTTCCAGCTCTGTAACGATCCGCAGGGACTGCCGGTTATGGTCGAACCCGCCGTGGTCCTTCATCAGCCGGGCGAGCGCCACCTCGCCGGAATGCCCGAACGGGGAATGACCCAGGTCGTGCGCCAGACAGATCGCCTCGACCAGATCCTCGTTGCCGCCAAGAGCGCGCGCCAGCGTCCGGCCGATCTGTGCCACCTCGAGCGTGTGAGTGAGGCGCGTCCGGAAATAATCGCCCTCGAAATTGATGAAAACCTGGGTCTTGTATTCGAGCCGCCGGAACGCTGTCGTGTGCAGGATGCGATCGCGGTCGCGCTGGAAGGCGGTGCGGTACTCCGGTTCACTGTCCAGATAGGCGCGGCCCTTCGTATCCTTGCTGCGCATGCCATAGGGAGCCAGGCTTTGGTCTTCGATTTCTTCGAGCTGTTGGCGGGTGAAATACATCGTAGGCCTTTCTAACCAAATGTCATTGCGTCCTTCGACTGCGGACCCCTTCGGGGGCCCTCCGCTCAGGATGACCGCAATGACATGTAAGATGGGGCGAGAGGGGGTCGAACCCTCACGGTGTTGCCACCGACAGATTTTAAGTCTGTTGCGTCTGCCGATTCCGCCATCGCCCCGTGATGCCAGGGCATCACTCTGCCTTTATTCTACCTTAATTTGAAATGCTCACCAAACAGGCGAAGCATGCTGCATCTGCAGGCTTTGCCGGCAGGATGAACAGGAACTACAAAGGATCCAAGCCTGGAAAACAGGAATTTTTCTGCAATGTACCCTTTTGGGCTCTCATCAGTCTTGTTACTAGCCAAGCACTGTATCCTGCGGTACTCAATACAGCATGCGGATCTGCAAACAAGACATCCGGTGCAGGATCGCCTGTGTGTGACCGCTATGATGAAGCTGAAATGCCTTTATGGAATTCTTGAAGAATATGCTACGTGCTTCGCAGCAAGGAGGATGATTTTGTGACAGCCAAGATCTCAAGTTCCGTTCTGACGGGCAATGCCACCCTGCACGAAAGAGAGACAGACCGTCTCTCGAGTCAGCGACATTCTTCCGGGAGAGGACAACCAGAGCTCAAGGGCGAAAAATCTGACCGGCGTGCTGCAATTTGGCAGTTGCGGGTTGAAGAGGCACGAGATTACCTTGATCTGCTCATTAGTGCACAGCGAAAGCTGAGGCAGGTCCGATCCGCTCTCTCACATTCAAGCAGACTCAATAAGCAGATCCAGACGCTTGGCGAGGTTGCGGCTCTGCTGGATATTGCTGGAAAAGATCGGTACCGTATCGAAATTCTTGAGGACGCTCGTCTTGCTGAGCTTAATGAAAGTTTGCGAGATGCGATCTGGGAGCTACATGGTCACATCTCCCAGTTTGCCAGGTTGGCGCAGAAGCACGAGAGCATCCATGAAGATGTCCTTCGTGGAATGACCTCAGAGAAAGACAGTAAGTCATCCGCATTGATCTTTCAGATGCAGGTAAGAATCAATCGGTTGAGGAAGCCGTCGTAGGATGCAATAACTCCCCGCGCAGGGGAGTTGTGTTTTTTGACGATCTGCCAGAGCTACTTCGAAATGCTTTCTAGCCGGGAAGCGTTATCGCGATTCAAGAGGTACCGGGTTCGCAGATCTTTCACCACGAACGGGAGATACAACAATAGCATCGTGATGACGCCGATCAATTCCATATAGAGGATATAGACGGGCCACGCGGGCAACAGGTCAAGCAGGCTGGGCAGCTCTGGCTTGTGATTGATCATCAGGTAATTGCTGCCGATGGCGTTATTCACGAAGTAAATGATCAGGGCATAGACATTCATCCAGATCGCCACGCGTAGCAGGGATTTCCAGGTGGGGCGAAAACCTTCCACCACGGTCATATAGATGGCGGATGTAATGATCAGTCCATGGGAGATGAAGGTCTGGAAGAACCGGAAATGGGGAAAACCGTAGATCCCGATGTCGGGGGTCATCACCGCCTGAAGGGCGCCGCCAATGCCCATGAAATACATGAATTCGTAGATCCTATAGTTCTTGGTCACCAGCATAAGTGCCCCGACCCAAACAAGTACACTGCAGAGGTGGAGCGGTAACATCGTCTGGATCGACCAGCGGCCGATACTGAAGTTCCAGTAGTGCCAGGCAAATTCATTACCCCACAGGATGAATGCCAGTATCCAGCGAACAGCCGTCTTCGTTTTGTCGCTGGATTTTCTAAACGTGAGCAAAAACAGATTGAGCAGGATCAGGGTCACGAGCGCGCCAAGGTGAGCAGTTCCGAGAAATTCGAAGGCAGGACCCTGATAGT
>DAITPI010000370.1:0-4732 GCA_036833655.1 Anaerolineales bacterium
AGCACATCCTTTCTGCTTTTCCCGTTAATTACGGGAGAGCCTGAATGCAATATCGAGCCGGCCGTATTGCTCCAGCGCATAATCGACCATGGCCTGGCAATCGCCAGGACTGGACACATCGGCGCGGACGAATGCTGCGTCTCCGCCAGACGTCTGGATGGTGCGAACAGTCTCGTTGCCTCCCTGCTCGTCGATATCGACGACCACCACGTTTGCCCCTTCATGGGCATACAGATGACAGGCAGCCTGCCCGATTCCCGAGCCGCCGCCTGTCACCAATGCCACTCTGCCCTTAAACAAAGCCATACCGCTCCCTACTGCGCCTCCATGTTCACGTGGTTTTCCGCGATCTGGGTCAGCTTTTCGTTTGCCATCGACTCTTCGTCGAGGGTCTGCTGCAGCAGCTGGGCGGCGCGATCATAACCCAATTGCTCTGCCCAGGCGCGGGCAGTGCCGTAGCCGGCGATCTCATAGTGCTCCACTTTTTGAGCGGCAGCGATCAGGCCGGCATCCAGGACTTCGGGCTCGGTGTCTTCCTTCAGAAGCTCGTTGCCCTCTTCGATCAAGCCTTCCATGCCGACGCATTTCTTGCCGCGCGGCGAACCGCCCATGTCAGAAAAGATGCGCTCGATCCGGTCCACGTGGCCTTCGGTTTGCTTCAGGTGTTCCTGAAATGCCTTTTGCAGATCCGAGGAACTCGAATTCTTTGCAAGTTTCGGCAGGGCTTTCACCAGCTGCTTTTCCGCGCTATACAGATCCTTCAGCAGATCGACATACATATCTTCCAACGTCCGCATTTTTGAAGCCATGTCTTACCTCCAGTTGTAAAATTGAGTTTGGGTTGTCTACACTCGTCTATAACATTCTAAAATCCGTGGGAGGAATGAACAATGGGGGATGGTGCGGTGAATTGAGTAGGGCTTTCCCTAGCCGGACAAGCCGAGATCTCGTTTTTGCGCGGGCTTGCCCAGCTTGTCCTTGATGAGGCTGAGCTGTCTGCCCGGTTCCAGACGGCCTCCCCGGATTTTCGCGCGCTGAGCGCCGCATGGATTACCGGCGAACCAAGCAGGCCACCGCGCCAATCAGGGTGGCGCTCTCCAGCATGCCCTGTACAAATTCACGTCCGTCGCTCCCCAGCAGATCCTGGACCTGTGCCATGGTCTGGGTCTGCGCGGCCTGGCGCCCGCCGATGGCAATGACCAATACGAGCAGAGGTGCGAGCGAAAACGTTGTGTAATATGCCAGCGCAGCTGCCAGGCGGGTCGCACCGTCTTCTTGCCATTCACGAATCGTGTCTTTGAGCAGGCTGACCAAACCTACAGGGCCTCTTGGACGAGCTCCTCCTTTTCTAAAATAGGCAGCAGCTCGCCTTTAAAGAATTTGAAAAAGCCTTCCTGGTCGGGCCCGATCTGGTGCAGGTAAATATGGTCGAAGCCATTCTCCTGCATCGTCTGGATCGCTTTTAGATAGGAGTTCGGGTTGGGACCCAGGACAGTATCCTCCGGGACGATCGGCTCCTCGCCCATGGCCTCCACCACATCCTCGAAGTGCTTTGGCGTGGGTAGATCGGCGTGTAGCGGTCCGGAGATTGCCGAAGTGGGCCACCAGTACCTGACAGTCTCCTTTGCTTCCTCGGTAGAGTATGCCCAGCAGACCTTGACCATTCCATAACGGGGTTTGTCCCCGCCGCCTCCTTTCCTGAAGGCATTCACCACCTCCTCGTCGGGCGTGGTGCTGATCAAACCGTCGGAGATCCCGCCGGCGAGCTCCGCCGACTCGGGTCCCGAAGCGGCGATGTAGATCGGAGGCAGCTGCTCTGGCAGGGTATAGATGCGCGCGTCCCGCACTGTGAAGTAGGTGCCGTGGTGGGAATACTCTTCGCCCTTCCACAGCTCCCGGATAACCTCCACTGCCTCCGCCAGCATCTCCTGCCGGATCTCGATGCGGGGCCAGACCTCCCCCAGGATATGCTCGTTCAAGTACTCACCCGTGCCGAGACCCAGGAAGAAACGTCCGGGCATCATGTCCGCGATGGTCGCTGCCGCCTGCGCCACGAGCGTTGGATGGAAGCGTAGGATCGGGCAGGTGACGCCGGTGCCCACGCTGATCCGCTGGGTCGCCTGGGCGATGCCGCCCAGAACGCTCCAGACAAACGGGCTCTGTCCCTGCCGCGCGACCCAGGGGTGGAAATGGTCGGAGATCATCAGGAATTTGAATCCCGTTCGCTCCGCCATCTGGGCGTGCGCGATCAGGTCCCCTGGTCGATGTTCCTCGCTGGATAGTGCATAGCCGACTGTGATCAAGTCGTTTTTCCCTTTCGTTCTTTGAAATGTTGTCCAGCAATGGACATCCCCATGTTTTTAATGGAGAATGTGTAGTGCGCTTCTTCGCGCACTTAATGTGATTCGAGTGGCGCCTCGTTCGGTCAAGACATACTGCACGTCCAAAACCTGGCGCCACTCGAACGTTAACTGGTCTTATGCCGCTCGCCGTCCGAAGAGAAGCGAGATCACGAATAGGACCAGGAATACCCCGAAGAGAAGTCGTGCGATCCCGGCCGCGGCTCCTGCGATGGTCGAAAAGCCCAGCGGCGCTGCCACCAATGCGATGAGCAGGAAGAAGACCGACCAGGATAACATGCGAGCCTCCTTTCTGGTCCCCACTATATCCGGATAGGAGCCCGGCTTCAATCCAGGATGTTCCTATGCCGGGGTAGAAATGTAGCGTAGGGGCATAGGGCATTCCCGTAAATGGCTTAGGAACTTTCCCCATAAAAAGAAATGTGTTTCCCTCTTATAGTAAGGAATGCACCATAGCGGGTTTTGCAACGTTTAAGAAAGGCGCTACCGTTCGGCAGAAATTCTATCTGGACCGGGCATCCCCCGGGCCGACAAGGAGAGACAATGAAAAGGTTCCGTCTTAGAAATCGCAACAGGATCAGCGCTGGAAAGCTCGTGACCGCTGCCCTGGTTGGCAGTGCTGTCGGCGCAGCAGTCGGGCTGCTGATGGCGCCCGCTTCGGGGCGGGAGATCCTGCGCCGGATCAAGGGCGCGGCCATGGACCCGCGCGCCGCCCGGGAACGGGCCAAGACAGCCGCCGGGAATGTGGAGAGCCAGGCGCGTGAGCTGGCTGCCGGCATTGGAGATGTCCAGCACCGCCATGTCTCGACGTCCAGCCCCGGGATCTAGAGTCGCGCTTCCTACTAGTCTGGCGTGCGCCGGCCAGCGTCGTTATCTCTGATAGGCTGATAGGGCAAGTATGGATCCGATTCGAGTACTCCTGGTTATTGAAGTGCCACTGATTGGGAATATCGTCGCCTCCGTTCTGGAGGACGAACCCGATATTGACGTTGCAGGCTGTGTGGACTCCCTGGAGGAGGCGCTGGCGTTCCTCCGAGAGCGAGAGGTCCACGTGGTGGTGGCAAGCATCGGGCTGCCCGAGCACGGGGCGCTGACCTTGATCCGCGCGATCGCGGAGCAGGCGTCTGCGGTGCGAGTTCTTGCCCTGGGATTATCCGAAGAGGACCGGAACGATGTCTTGCGCTATATCGAGGCGGGGGCGGTGGGGTACATCCGCAAGGACAGCTCCCTGAAGGAATTCATCGACAATATACGCCTGGCGCAGCGAGGCGAGGCGCAGGTCTCCCCGAAGATCGCCGGGGCCCTGATCGAGCGCCTCTCCAACCTTGCCCGGATGTTCTCGAGGGTAGAACACAACATGGACGGCGATGTGCGTTTGACCTCGCGGGAAATGGAAGTGCTGCAGTTCATTGGCGAGGGTCTCACCAACCAGGAAATTGCTGCCCGCCTGGTGGTGGAAGTGGGCACCGTCAAGAATCACGTCCACAATATTCTTGAAAAGTTGAACGTAAGCAGCCGCGATGAAGCCGCCTCCTACCTGGCGTTCATCAGGCATTAAGTGGAAAAATCAAGGGAACGATACCCTATGCCGAAAGGGGCACCCTTCTAAGGCTAGTAGGCAGATTCCCCATTGTGATCCGAGCCGCAAAATCATATAGTTGGAACATCCAAACACAAGGAGACCACGCATGAACCTGCACCCCCGGGTGTTATCTGCCAGCTCAATCATCGGAAACAAGGTGGTAAACACCGAGGGCGAACAACTGGGAAACATCAAGGATCTCATGATCGACCTGGACGATTCACAGATCGCCTATGCGGTCCTCTCATTCGGCGGACTTCTGGGACTGGGAGACAAGCTGTTTGCCATCCCGCTTGAGGCGCTGACGATCGATACCCGAAACCAGAGCGTGGTCCTGGATGTGGATAAGGATGTGCTGAAGAACGCACCCGGGTTCGATAAGAATCATTGGCCCGAGGATGCTCAATATGAGGCAGGCTGGCTGCTTGATATTTATGAGTATTACGGTTATTCACCCTACTGGATGCCTGACAAGTAGGCGGGAAGGTCAGGACGAAGGCGCACTTATGGGGAAACAGGGATGTAATGGCGAGAGGATGCGCTCCGACATGCCGCTGGCGGTCGGAGCGCATCCTTTTTGTTTCGCAAGCCGCGCGAGCGGCGCATCCGGGGATTTTCGCGACAGGCAGTCTGCCTCTTGCTCTGAAAAAGGTTATATTGTATAGTCTCCATAGCAGGATCACGAAGCGAGGGTTGTGCTGATTATATAGAAGATTTTCCTCCTATCTATGCTGTGCAGGTGTGATAAGAGGAAGATTCGTTCCTCCTAAAAACGGAAAATGCGTGAAAA
>DAITPI010000371.1:0-4731 GCA_036833655.1 Anaerolineales bacterium
ACCTGGCAGATGGCTTGCATCCCGCGGTGCTAAAACTCATCGGTCAGGTAGTCGGTGCTTCTCATGAGGCTGGCAAATGGACGGGGATTTGCGGTGAGCTTGGGGGAGACCCGGAAGCCACGTCTATCCTGGTGGGCCTCGGCGTGGACGAGCTCAGCCTCAACCCGGCTGGCATCCCGCGCATCAAGTCGATCCTCCGTGACTTGACCATGGACGCGGCGCGCGCCTTAGCCGCGAAGGCATTAGGCTGCCAGACCAGCGCCCAGGTAAGAAAATTAGTGAGGGATTTGTAGCGCGGGCTGGCAGAGCGGCCCGCCAAATGCGATGCTTATCCCTAAACGGTCACGCCTCTGGCGTGACCTGCTTTACTTCCAGCAGGATCGAAAGCACGGTCTTCGAGCTGCCTCCCACCATCAAGTCAAATTGACCCGGTTCCACAACCTGCTGCATTGACTCGTCGAGATATTGCAGCTGTTCGGGTCCCACAGGGAAGCTGACGGTCTGGCATTCGCCCGGTTGGAGCCTGATCCGCTGGAAGCCTTTGAGCAGCTTGACGGGGCGGGTGACGCGCTGGCTCAGGAGGTCATGCACGTACAGCTGCACAACTTCATCGCCGAGTCGATCGCCGATGTTGGTTACATCTACGGAGAGGATCGCCGTTTCCCCGGCATGGATCTCTTCTTTGCTCAGCCGTAGATCGCTGTAGGCGAACCAGGTGTAGCTCAAGCCATGTCCGAACGGGAATAGATGCTCTGCGCTGGAGAACAGGTAACCGCGTCGCGCCGAGGGCTTGTGATAATAATACGTGGGGATTTGCCCGACCGAGCGCGGGAATGTGATTGGAAGCTTGCCGCCCGGGTTCACCTCGCCGAACAGCACCTCTGCCACGGCTTTGCCACCCTCCTGCCCAAGGTACCACCCCTCGAGGATCGCCGGGATATGCTCTGCGGCAAAGTTGATGCTTGCCGGTCGCCCCTGGATCAACAGCAGAACTATCGGCTTGCCAACAGTGTAGACCGCTTGCAGTAGCTCCTCCTGTCGTCCCGGAAGGTCGAGACTGTCGCGGTCGCCGAGATGGGACGCGGACCAGCCTTCGCGGCAGGTCTGCTCGTTATCGCCCAGCACAAGCAAGACAACATCGGCTTGCCTGGCTGTCTCCACTGCCTCCCGAAGGAGAGCCTGGTCGTGAGCGGCATCGGGCAACAGGACCTCATCGTCGAACCACATCTGCCCGGCATCGTTCGTCGACCGGGTAATGCCGCAGCCCTCGGCGTACAGAACCTGGACCGTGTCGCCGATCTTCTGGCGAATGCCTTCCAGCACCGAAACACCACAGCCGGGATTCCCGCTGTAGCCACCCAGGCGCAGGGGAGCCGCGTTTGGACCGATCACGGCGAGCGAGCTCAATCCGGATCTGTCCAGCGGCAGCAGCCCGCCTTCGTTCTTCAGCAGAACGATGGATTTACGCGCTGCTTCGAGTGCCAGCTCTTTGTGTTCCGCGCAGTTGGTGGTCGCCAGGGCATGTCCTTCCTCCACGAATGGGTTCTCGAACAGCCCGAGCTCGAACTTCACCTGCAGCACCCGCCTCACCGCGGCATCCAACAGTTCCTTGGCGATCCTGCCTGCCCGCACCGCCGGCTCCAGATGGCGGAAACAGCGACCCAGCTCAACGTCTACGCCGCTGGTAAATGCCTTCTCCGCAGCCTGAGCGGCATCCGCTGCGACACAGTGCAAGCGGTATAGATCGTCCACAGCCCAACCGTCGGAGATGACGAATCCCTCGAAGCCCCATTCCTGGCGAAGCAGGCCCTGCAACAACCAGGTGTTGACATGTGATGGCACACCGTTGATCTCGTTGTAGGAAGCCATCACCGAGCCGACGTTGCCCTCACGCACGGCCGCTTCAAAGGAGGCAAACAGTTCCTCGCGCAGGGTCCGCTCGGCGTAATTGGCGGGCCCCGCATTGGTCCCGGCTTCCGGCTGACCGTGGGCCGCAAAATGCTTGGCGGTCGCCAGCACGTGCTCCGGGCTTCCGGTGAAGCGATCGCCCTGCAAACCGCGCACGGCCGCCACGCCAAGTCGCGAGACCAGATAGGGATCCTCGCCGTAGGTCTCCTCCGTGCGGCCCCAGCGTGGGTCGCGTGCCAGGTCCAGCACCGGGGAGAGAACATAGTGCGCGCCTCGGGCACGCATCTCGCGCGCTACCGCCTCGAAGATCCGTCTGTGCAGATCGGGGTCCCAGGCGCTTGCCAGCCCGATCGCCTGCGGAAAGCTGGTTGCTTCGTGTGCCATGTAACCGTGCAAGCCTTCGCCGATGCCCAGGGCCGGGATGCCCAGCCGGGTTTCGTCGCGCAGGAATTTCTGCATGGCGTTCAGGTAGGACACCGTCTGGCGGGTATCACGCCTGCGGTGGTGCGTATTGATGTAGGAGATGCCATCTTTGAAGTGCTGGCGCGCAAACTCCAGTGAGAAGGTCCCGTCGTCGCCATCCAGGCCGAAGGGACCGATCAGCTGGGCGCATTTTTCCGCCAGGGTCATGCGGGCAAGCAGGTCAGCGAGACGGGTCTGGATGGGAAGGGATGGATCAAGGTATGGAGCCTGGGTCATCGAGTTCTCCTTGCTTTCAGATGTATTGATGTGGTCTGGTTAGGTCCCCGTGCTCGATTGTATCCAGAAGGCGATCTCTCTGGCAGTGATGCCTTTCACTGGAACCACTGCATTTTTTGCCACAGCTCGCTCCACGGGAGGCGCGGTTCTCTGCACACATAGAGTCCCGTGTGATGGGTAGATTCCTCGTTCTTGACGTCATAGGGATTGGTCACCGTGCCGCTGTACTTGCAGGAGCGGAAGAACTGGCCCGCATACGAGCCATCGAAGCCGACCACGATCACGGTCTCGGGCTCGGGTTCCCCGTAACCGCGATACCAGTAGCTGTTCGCACCCGTGATGACGCGTGGCAATCCATATTCCTTCCCGTAGAGGTCGAGCGCTCCTGCTTCGCCATAGTTTCCCGCGAGGATGGCCGTGCGCGGCTTTTCGTCCGCCGGCAGGGATGCATAGAGGTCGGCAACCTGGCGTGTGAGATCCTGCCAGCCGACCATCTCCACGACTCCGTCGTTGACGCTGGAGGTAATGTCCCAGAGCGGAGAATTGATCGGGGCAATGGGCTTGATCAGGATGATGCCGATCAGGCCCCCGACTGCCAGCATTGCCCACAGGAGCCCGAATCCGACTTGACGTCTCTTCCCGGGGAGCGTCTCAAGCCAACCTTCCAGCCAGACCGTGCCGGCTGCAAGCAGCGCCACATATGCAGCTGCGGTGTAGTAAGAGCGCCCGCGGTTGACCAGGAACAAAACGAAGACGCCGATGAACATCCAGCCGAAGAGTCGGAAACGCTTCATCGACGCGCCGAACAGGCAGACGACGAGCCCGGTGGTCCACAGGGGTAGGGTTAATGGATTGGTCGTCTCGTAAAGCTGTTTCGGAAGGAAGTCGTCCGCACGGCCCCACTCGATATCCCGGGCATGGATGGCAGCGAGATATTTTAGTGAAATAAAGTCATGCCGAATCTGCCAGATCAGGTTGGGGAGAAAAATGAGCAATGCCAGCGCCGCGCCCAGATAGAGCCACCTGGAACGCAGGTATTTGCGCGCCGATGTGACCAGCACTGCAATTGCAAGGGCGATGACCAGGAAGGCCATGGTGTATTTGGTCAGCATGCCGAAGCCAATGCCTGCACCGATGCCGAGCCAGTAACGAGGGTCATCGGCGGCGAGCAGCCGTGTCAGGAAGAACGCAACGACCACCCACCACAAATAATCGAAGGCAAAATACATGATGACCGTGCCGCCCATGAGAGATACCGGAGCAATGAAGACTGCGATAGCGGTCATGATCTGCGCGGTCCGTTTGCCGCCCATGTCGCGCGCGATCCATCCGGCAAGAATCATGGCAATGCCCTGCGCTATGGCGGGCAGCACGCGCAGCCCGCGCAATGACTCGCCAAAGAGCTCGAGCCCGACTCGCGCAAAGAACGGCGTGACCGGCGGGTAGGAGACATAGCCCCAGTCCAACCAGCGGGCGTTCATGATGAAGTCGAGCTCATCACGATGGAAGCCATATTGTCCGTTGAACAGGATATGGACCAATATGCCGCAAGATGCCAGCCCGAGCAGGATTACGAAGTCTGTCTGACGTTCTCTCTCCATGTGATTCTCCGTTGGGTATACAGGGCACACCGTCCCGGGGCTTCCGTGGTCCCCGGAACGATGTGCCCGGGAGAAGAGCTATCGTATCGATGCGATGAAGTCTGCGACCATGGCATCATTCCACTGAGCTGCGGGACCGACCATCACGAATAGGGCGGGACCCTGTCCCTTTCCCTGGAACTTTGCATTTGCCGTGCGGTACAACTCACCGGTATCGGAGGGTCCTTCGCTGATGCTCAACGTGGTGTCCTCCCCACGGATATTGACCGGCTTCTGTTCAACAAGCTTCGTGTCCGCGCCGTACCAGCGGCTGTTCGGGTTGCGCGAGTTGTCCCGGATCTGGCGCATCATCTCATCGGGGTCGATGCTCGTCCCGGCGGGAAACTGCGTCAGGAAAATGTAGGTATCTTCGCTGCGGGTGGTGTACTGCACCATACTGAATTGTGCGATTTTTATGCCATACTGGGTAGTGAAGCCCGCCGGCAGGTCGAAGTCGGCGATCTCGGAGGCGATCTGCGCCACT
>DAITPI010000372.1:0-4730 GCA_036833655.1 Anaerolineales bacterium
CCGTTCCTGGATGGCAATGGACGGATCGGACGATTGCTCATTATGTTGTTGTTAAAGGAGTTGCAATTGCTGCCGCAACCCTTGCTCAATGTAAGCGCCTACTTCGAACACTATCGCCAGGAATATTATGATCGCCTGCTGGCGGTATCGCAACGCGGCAAATGGCAGGAATGGCTCATGTTCTTTTTCCGAGGCGTGAGCGCCCAGGCACAGGATAGTGTCGTCCGTATGATGCGGCTGCAGAATATTCGAGCAAAGCTCGATGCAATCGTGCACAAGGATCGCAATCCGACCCGGATGGCGGCAGTGATCGATTTTCTTTTTGCCCGCCCAATACTCACCAATCGTCAACTCGCCGCCGGGCTGAATATTCCGTTCAAGACCGCTGGAAAGTACATTGAGAAGTTAGTCCAGGCGGGCATTCTCCGGGAGACAACTGGCTATACCCGCAATCGTATCTTCAGGGCGGATGAAGTCTTGCGAGCTGTGGAGGGCATAGAAAAGGAGTAAATCTGTTTCCTGAAAAATCTGGCATCTCGCCGGGCTTCGTCAAAGCTTGAGTTGGTTCAATTCGTCTTGCAAGGCGGGGAGTCTCTTATATCGTTCACGAATATCCATGATGAGTTTTTGCCATGATTCCGTTTCGTGCAACTGCCGATAAATATCGCGTATCTCTTGCAAACATAAAGCTGCCTGCGAATAACTGCCGCGATTGCGATCGTTGATAAACCGTTCCGCTTCCTCTTCAAAGATCCGGATAGACTCCTGCGGGTACTGTTTCTTTGCTGCCCGTGCTACTTCGACATGCAATCCGTGATCTCCCCAGCGTTGGGGTAGTTTCTTAAGTGTTGCCAGCGCAAGCCCCACTTCCTTTTCATACAGGTAAAGGGTGATCAGGAAATCAATATCCTGTTTCTTTTCAAGCTCCGCGATGATCTGAACACGCAAGACATCCCAACGATTGAGTTGTTTTGCCAGTTTATGAAGTTTCTTGAATTTCTCAAGATTCGGGTATTTCCAAAATAGACGCTCCTCCAATTCCAAAGAGCCGGAGAGATCACCGTGCCCTCTGAGCCTATCGGAAAGCCATTCGATTAATCTTTCATCCACATCCTTATCTCTACTTGTTTGCAGTCTTTCCGTGACAAGTTTCTCGGCAAGATCGGCTCGTTTGTGTTTCGAAAAGATAGCGGTTGCCTTGAAAAGAGGATAGTCCTCCGCTGTTCTCGCAGCAGCTTCAGCTTCATCAATTCTATTAAGGATAAGCAGGCGGTCAATGAGATCGTTCAAACGTCCGGTTTGTCGACAGATCCTGAGGTAAGCTTCATCATCGAGGATGTCTGCTTCCAGGTCCAGCAATAGCCTGCCCAGGACTTCACGATAATATCCATCACTCCAACTGTTGCCTTTGGGCATGATTTCGCGTGTCCATTTTGCGATTTCAGTACGTTCACTCGGCGTGGTTTGTGACGTGAGAATTTCCGGCACATTATCGGCTGCGCCGACGCCGCCGATCTTGATGGTATCCCATCGGTAAGCACTGAACAGAACCTGCAGAAGTTCCATCCGTTGTTTTGTATTGGTAACTGCAGAAAGGCACGTTCCCAGCCCTTCACAGCACTCATACACAACTCCAAGTAATTCGCCTTCCTCATCCCCAAGCGCGGCATTCTCATTCTCGAGGATTGTTTCGATGATGGTTTCGTATACCAGGGCGGAATTCTCCGCTTCATTTCGGGACAAATAACCGGACGCGAGTTTCAGAAGCGGATTCAAATCACGTTTTATTTCACGCGCGTAGCCCCATTCAAAATCTGTCCCCTGAAAAGCTCGATTCGCCTGCTGGCGAATCGCCTTGATGTTGAGTGGTTGGCTATCGCCTTCGATGAGCGGTAACTCAAGCAGGGACTCGAGATCCGGTTCCTGTTCGACCATCTCCTTGATAACGGCAATCAGTTCAGCCTTGGAACGTTTTTCGAGAACGACATCAAGGGACTCTGTTTCCTGAAATGAATCGGGATCATTTGCCCAGGTGAGGAGCAACGCAACGGTGTGTTTGCAGTGTCCGCCCTCTCCAACGGGACAGGAGCATTCCGCAGATTCGATTCGATGGCTGCTGAATAACACTTCCTGGCGATAGAACGGTGCCTGCGATCCAGCGCATTTGGATTTCAATGTCATGCCCTGTTTGCGCTGATCATAGATGGCTCCCTGCTTGTAATAGTTTTGTCCCCGCTGGAAATAAACCTCATCCGTCCAATTTCGGACATCAGATTGCTTAATGTAGGGAATAGCTGACATAATCCGTTTCCACTAGAAGATCTGCTGGCATTATACAACTTGCGAGGTGTAAAAATGTTCTTGGATACGGCCTGGGCAGCTTGCTCTCCAGATAAATGGAAACAGACGGCGAGATTTTCCGTTACGACATTATTGTATGTGACAAATTACCGAACATTGCCAAAGCAGCAGCCCTCTACATAGGGATGTTTGAGTGTAACTATTGTCGTTTTGACCTGTATTTGTATGCGAGGCTGTGGTGTGTACCACTGTAGGCCTGAACTTATACCTATATACATGACATACGCCCCTGTCAGGTCACACTACACCTGAATTCTGGTTATTGATGGGTAGGCAATCACCAGGTTTCCAGCTTGACGTTATAATTTTGTTGGTGAATCCTCGTATTTTGCTTACGACCAAATTCTTCCCGCCGCCTCCGCCTGTGCGAAGAGTGAAGCGCCAGGACCTTGTGTCTCGCATCGAAGACGGCTTGAGTTCCCATCGCCCGCTCATATTGGTTTCGGCTCCCGCCGGGTATGGGAAAAGTGCCCTTGTGGCAGAATGGCGGGAGAGTACCCGGCGAACGATCACCTGGCTTGCCCTCGACGAATCCGATAATGAGCCTTTGCGCTTTTTCCTGTATCTGACGGCCGCGCTCCAAAAAGCGGACGAGAGCATCGGCACGGAATTGATGACCCTGCTTGAAGCGA
Source organism: Anaerolineales bacterium (assembly GCA_036833655.1). Lineage (GTDB taxonomy): Bacteria > Chloroflexota > Anaerolineae > Anaerolineales > Villigracilaceae > Defluviilinea. The sequence goes on from DAITPI010000372.1 coordinate 2,994, forward strand.
ACCAGCTCCCGCCGCGCGAGACCCTTATCGCCTTATTGATCGAAGACCTGTTGGCGACGGAGACTTCCCTGGTGTGCGTGTTGGATGACTTCCAAACGATCCAGGATCTCTTCATTCTCGACATCCTGCAGGAGCTGATCGCCCACCCGCAGTCGTTACAGTTTGTGATCATCACCCGCGAAGACCCTGCTTTGCCATTGGGACGCCTGCGCGCCCACGCCCAATTGACCGAGATCCGCGCCGTGGATTTGCGCTTTTCAAAGGCAGAGACCGAACGCTTCTTTCTAGACGTGATGCGGATTCCGCTTTCTGAGAGCGACCTCTCCCTTTTGGACGAACGCGCCGAAGGCTGGGTGGCGGGTTTGCAGTTGGCGGGTCTCTCAATGCAGGGACGCGCAGACCCATCCGCCGTGATCGCCTCCCTGAGCGGGAGTCACCGTCACATTCTCAGTTACCTCAGCGAAGAAGTTCTCAAACAACAATTGCCTTCCGTGCAGGAGTTTCTCCTGCAGACATCCATTCTTGCAAAATTCAACGCGGACCTGTGTAACGCCGTCACCCAGCGAAGCGATGCCGCCACCCTGCTAGAGCAGTTACTGGCTTCCAATCTCTTTCTAATCCCATTGGATGACGAAGGAAGCTGGTATCGCTATCATCATCTCTTCGCAGACCTGCTCCTCGGCATCTTGAGTCGCTCCCAGCCGAAACTGGTGAAAGAATTACATATCCGTTCAGCGAAGTGGTTCGAACACCAGCAGATGCCGCTGGATGCCATGGACCATGCCGTTGCCGCGGAAGATTTTGCCCGTGCGGCTACCCTGCTCGAAACGAACACCTGGACGTTGCTGAACCAGGGCTACGTGCGCCGGGTTGAAGCGTGGATGCAATCCCTGCCTGCAGAGTGGCGCGCCCAGAGCCCGCGCACCAACCTCGGCTTCGCGTGGATGTATCTCCTGCGCGGGAATTTCGCCAGGGTGATACCCCATCTCCAACAGGTTGAGTCGGCGCTGGAGAATCCATCGGCAACGCACGATCTGCAAGCAGAGTGCCTTGCCTTGAAAGCCAATCTCATGCAATCCCAGGGCAGGATTCCAGAAGCGATCGAACACGCCCAACAGGCGCTGATGATCGTCCCGGCTGCCAACGTTCGCGTGTCCGGGCTGGCCTATCTCGGGCTGGGAGCGGGGTATCGCCAGGCGGTCCAATTCGATCTCGCCGTAGACGCCCTGCGGCAAGCCATCCGTTTCAGCCGCGAGTCAGGCGACTCGGTCACGGGCGCGTTGGCGACCACGCATCTGATCCTGATGAGCCTCCAGCATGGACGCTTGCACTTCGCAGAAGAAGTGTCCTCGCAGATGATCGAACGGATGGAGCGTTCCCATGGGGCGGTGCCGCCCATCATTGGGGCGGTATACGGGGCGTTGGGGCTGGTCTATTACGAGCGAAATCAGGTCGAGCGGGCACGTGACCATTATCTGCGCGGGATCCAGTTGGGGACATTTCTCGGGCATCATGCATCCCTGGTCTATACCCAGCTAAATTTAGCCCGCCTGCTCCTTGCTGAAGGAGACCTGGACGGTGTGGCAAAAAATCTACGGGAGGCGCAGGAGTTGATCCAGGCAGGTGCGCCTGGCTGGTTGAGACCCGGTTTGCTTGCCCGCCAGGTTCAGTATTTCCTTGCTGTTGGAAACCTCCAGGAAGCAGAGGTGCTATTGCGGCAGAGCGGCGTCACGGCGG
>DAITPI010000373.1:0-4688 GCA_036833655.1 Anaerolineales bacterium
ACATCATGTACCCTGTGCCTGAGCCTGGCGACACTTGCGCCTGCGCGCAGTGCAGGTGAGGCGCGTCCTGAGGCGTAGCCGAAGAATCCTATTCCTGGCAGCACTTCTCTAGCGGGACCTCAGTCCCAGTGCCAGCGCCACGCCGCCTCCCAGGGCAATGCCTGCTGCCCACAGGAACGCATCCTGCCAGAAGCGGATCGGGAACAGCCGGATCAGCGTGTCGGAGTACAGGAACAGCCAGGAATCCCCCTCGAAGAACAGGCTGTGGAACCAGGCAAAGAAGTTCCAGAAGACATCCGGGTTGACAGCAATCCCGGCGACGGCAATCACGCCGATGGTTACCGCCAGCCCGATCATCAGCCAGCCGCCGCGCATCAAGCCCAGCCGGTACGCCTGCCACCACTGCGGAGCGGAAGCGTAGCGAGCCGCCCATGCCCAGGCGCCGAGGAGGAGCAGGCCTGCCAGCGCGACATACCAGACCCGCAAAGCGCCCTGGGTGACGCGCTTGACATCGTCCATGTGGCTGAGCTCACGTTCGTTGTAGAGAGGGGTTCCATCCGCAAATTTCAAGTCGCCAAGGTAGGAGATACCTTCACGATTGACGAGATAATCCAGCGCGTACGGCGCCCACTTCAGGCGGTCCGCTTTCGTGAAGCCGTACTCATCCGGCGGGAAATACGGCATGTTGTATTCCACTTGCAGGAAGACCGGAGTCAATAGCAAACGCAGTCCCAGCCCGATGAGGGCAATGGGTACAAGGAGAGCAATCAGATAAGAAAGCACTGTGAATTTCATATTCTATTGCAGGTATTGTGTGCCACCGCCCAGGATAAAGCGGATGACCATATCATTGACAATCCATTCGATGGGCGCGTGGTCGTCGGTAAAGACGGTTGTCGTCTCATAGCCCACTCGTAGATTGCCGAAGGCGGTCTGCATGGAATGGACCAGCAGGGGATGAACGCCCGGGTCCTGGGAGAGCGCGACCAGGTTGGCAGCGAAGTTCTCTGGCATGGTGTCTTGTTTCGTCGCGAAGATCATGGTATTGAGCGAGCCGGGAATGTCCACGGTATAGATCGAGGGGAAGATCGTTCCCATGGTGGTCGCCAGTCCATCGATGAGCCGCCGGTCGCCGGGGACACTGGCGCTGTTGAGGGTCAGCACCCCGTCCTCGGTGAGGTGGTCGGCCGCGATCTGAAAGAACTCCTGCGTGGTCATGTGGGGCGGGATGTACGGAGGGCGATACGCATCCACGGCGATGATGTCATACTTGTACCGACTCTGTTCGAGATTCCATCTTCCATCGCCGATCACGATGTTCAGATTGGGCAGGTTCATGTCAAAATATCGCTTTCCCACGTCGACGATCTCCGGGTCGATCTCGAACCCATCGATGGGAATAGCGCCATACACCGCCGTCATCTGGCGCGCCGCCGTGCCCGCGGCAAGCCCCACGATTGCCACGCGCTGGATGTCGGACGGCTTACGGTCCGCATAAAAATACGGGCTAACCAGGAACTGGTCCCAGGGACCGTTGTACTGCAGCGTGTCCGGGCTGTAGATCGAGTGGACGCCCTGGCCCTCGTTAAGCCGCAGAATTGTGAAGCCATTCTGCTCCGCTACCTGGATATAGTTATAGGCCGACTCCGCCTCGTAGATCTGCCCTGTGCTGTCCTTCAGCGCCTGCCCTCGGGAAAGTGCTGCCACCAGGGCAAGGACGACCGGCATCCACAGGTAGCCAAGCATAGTGCGGCGCGTGCCGAATTTGCCAAGCCCGGCTAGCGCCACGAATAATAATAACAGGCTAAAGAGCAGAAAGGTATTCTTTGTCCCGATCGCAGGGATGGTGACCAGGGTCGGGAGGAAGGTCCCGATGAAGGAGCCGAGGGTCGAAATGGCATAGATCTGCCCGGAGATCTGCCCGGCATGGGCGGTGTCGTCCACGCTCAGGCGGATGGCAAACGGCGAGATCGTGCCCAGCAAAGTGATCGGCACGATGAAAAGCACCAGGACGGCGATGAATGCTGCTCCCAGGACCCCGACCTGCAGCGCCTCGAACGCGCTGGCCGCGGACCGGAGGACGGGACCGGCAATAAAGGGCACGAGCCCCAGGGTGAATGCGCCCCAGGCAAGGATCCGGTACATCGCCCCGGGTGTAGGGTTCGCGTCGGCCCACTTACCGCCAAGAAAATACCCGAAGGTAAGATAGATCAGGATCAGGCCAATAATGCACGCCCACACGATGTTGCTCGTCCCAAAGACATTGCCGACCAGCCGCCCGGCGGCAAGCTCGGCCGCCAGGGTGGTCATGCCCGAGATGAAGACGGTGAAAAGTAGATAACGGCGCATTGAGGTTCCTCGAAGGAGATTGTGGGATTATACCGTCAAGCTCGAGTGGTAAGCTTGTGCGAGCCGTGAGTTAATCCGCGAAGGAACAAGAACCGGCGCTAATCTTCAAAGGATTCGCGGGCATTGGCGCAAACTCGCCAATTACTTCGCAGTTTCGAGCGAGTTGACTCCTGGAGCGAGGGCAGAAGCGCGATCCGCGGCACAATATGTGGTAAAATCCGTGCCGTTGTTCGCATCGTCCCGCGCTTCGCGGGACTACTTTTGTGCCTAGAACCAGGATAAAACAGAATGAACGATCCTGAAGAATCCGACGAATTGCAGGCAGCCAATATCTCACAGACAGACGTCCAGGCCGTAAATGCAGGTTTGGTGCGGATGCACCAGGCCTCTGCCGAGAAACTGCACGCGGAGGAAGTAGCCCTGGAGCAGAGCGCGGCAGCGGAGATCAAGGCGAACACCGTCAGTACGCATATGTCTGCGTTGGCAGCGGTCGAGGCCGAAGAGCTTCTTTCCCAGAAGACCGCGATCGGCTTCGTCCAGGCAGAAAAGGCATCTGTATCGGGCTACACCGCTCTGGTAGCCGCCGAGAATGCCGAAATTCACTATGGGCTCACCGGCGTGGTCGTGGGAGAGAACATCCATGTGGAAGGGGCGCGGACCATCTTGCTGGTCGGCGAACATGTGACGGGCAGCGTGACGACATTGATGAGTCCACGCTCGGCGCTGATCGCCGGTCTGACCGGCGGCCTGTTCGCCGGGCTGATGCTCCTGCTGGGACGCGTGCTGTTCGGACGCAGATAAAACGAATGTAGTGGCGACTTGAGTCGCTTTGCAGAAATTCTATTCATAGAGCGAAGGTAATCATCCCCCTCGCTCCCCGCATTTTCACGAACTTGCAGTAGAAAATGGGAGGACGAAAGGGGGGCGGTGAGAGGCGCTCGAGGAGTAAAGATGGAGAAAGTAGTACTAAAGGCTGAAAAACGGGATGTGATCGGCAAGCAGGTGAAAGCTATGCGCCGCGCGGGCAAGCTTCCCGCCGTGCTCTATGGTCGCCACACCGAGCCGATGAACATCACGCTCGATGCCCACAATGCCTCACTGGTGCTGGGCAGGCTCACATCCTCCAGCCTGGTCACGATCGACCTGGATGGCAACCAATACCCGGCGCTCGTCCGTGAGAAGCAGCGCGATTACATCAAGAACCGCCTGCTGCATGTGGACTTCCTGGCGGTGAACCTGTCGGAGACCCTCCGGGCGACTGTGTCGATCAACTTTGTGGGTATCTCGACGGCCGTGAAAGATTTCAATGCCGTGCTGGTCACCAACCTGCAGTCACTGGAAGTCGAGTGCCTTCCCACCGACCTGCCCGAGCGCATCGATGTGGATATCTCGGTCCTCAATCGCCCCGGCGAGAGCATCCGTGTTCGGGATGTGAAGGTTTCCGAGAAGATCCGGATCCTGGATGATCCAGACACAACGGTTGCGGTGGCATCCTTTGCCAAGGTCGAAGAGGAAGTTGCCGCGGTGCCGGGCGCCGAAGGCGTCACCCCGACTGCTGCCGAGCCCGAGCTGGCTGTAGAACGTGGCAAGAAGGAAGAAGAAGAAGAGTAAACGCCTTCTTTATGGGAAACTCCCCGATGAAAATCGGGGAGTTTTTGTTCTCACCCGCAACTTTTTGGAGGGAAAAGCGACTAAGTGATTGAAATCCAAAAGAGAGGTATATCATGAAAAAAGTTCTGTTTCCCCTGTTCGTCTTTGTAATTGCTTCTGTGATCCTTAGCGCCTGCGGCGCGCCTGCCACACCCACGGGTGGCGGCGGAAAGGTGGAGGCAATCCCGACGGCTTTCCTTGGGATCATCGAGAGCATTGCCGGGGATCAATGGGTCATCGACGGCAAAACTGTCAGAGTGTCCGCTTCGGTCGTTCGCGATGGTCCGTTCCAGGCTGGTGAGCAGGTCAAGGTAGAGGGTGTAGTCGATGCGGACGGCTCCTTCCGCGTTTCCCGGGTGGAACGTCCCAGCCCGCAGGATATTTCGACCCTGCCGCGCTTCAACGATGATAATTCCAACGACTCGAATGCCAATGACTCGAATAGCAACGACGCAAACATCAATGACGACAACAGCAATGCTCTGAATTCGAACGACGACAACGGCAACGATGCCAACTTGAATGACGATAACGGCAACGGCGTGAATTCCAACGATGACAATGGCAACAGCGCCAACGTGAATGATGACAGGGGCAACGACTCCAATTCGAATGACGATCACGGTAACGGCGGCAACGACGGCAACTCCGGAGGCGGGAATGGCAACGGCGGCGGAGACAATAACAGC
>DAITPI010000374.1:0-262 GCA_036833655.1 Anaerolineales bacterium
TCGTCGAGCACGTCTGGGATGTGAACGCCATCGTAGACGAGAACTCCCTGTTCGGTCTCCTGCTCAAGACCCTGTTTGGCTACAACGGCAACCCCTCTCTGACCGAGATGATCGCTTACTTTGTTTATCTCGCCGTGGTGACGATCCTGTGGCGGCGCGATTCTGCTCCTATCAAATCGCCCGCGGTGTCTCAGGCATAAATTCCCTGGAAACAAAAACAGGCTGCACACAAACGGCAGCCTGTTTTATTTCATCTCGTAAC
>DAITPI010000374.1:272-4675 GCA_036833655.1 Anaerolineales bacterium
AACCCTCATAAGAGTCTTTCACTCTCTAGCCAACGCCCATGCTGGGCGCACAACGAAAACAGGCTGCATATCGACTGCAGCCTGTTTTATTTCATCTCGTAACCGAGCACGTCACCGAAAGCGGCGATCACCTCCTGCTTGACGCGCTCCATCGGCGGCGGTTGGGGGAACAGGTCCGCCAGAGAAACGACTGGTTCATCCTGTAATCCGCAGGCGATGATGCCGTCCCAGTATGCCATGTCCGGGCTCACATTCAGGGCAAAGCCATGGCGGGAGATGCCGCGCGCATCTACTTTTACGCCGATCGCCGCGATCTTCGCGGGCTTCTGGCGGTCCTCCGGCTTGCAACGCGGACAACGGGAGTGGACATCGGCCTGGATCCAGACCCCGGTCAAGCCGGACCTTTGTCCCGCCACGAGCCCGAGCCGAGCTAATGCCACGATGAGGGTTTTCTCCAGCTTGCGGAGGTAGCCCACGTAATCGGCTTGAGGAATACGCGACTCTCCCTCACCCCTTCGCCCCTCTCCCACAGGGAGAGGGATTGGGGTGAGGGGAATCAAGGGGTAGCCCACCAATTGTCCTGGTCCATGATACGTCACATCACCGCCGCGATCTACCCAGTGGATATCGATCCCTTTCTCTCGGAGCTGGGATTCGCCCCAGAGTAGGTTTTCCTGCTTCCCCCGCCGCCCAAACGTGTACACATGCGGATGTTCGAGCAGCAGCAACGTTGGCGGTCGCCTGCCTGCAGCAATCTCCGCCGCGTATTCGTCCTGCAGCTTCCAGGCTCGCTTGTATTCCACCAGGCCCAGGTCGAGGACCTCGCACTGCATTACGAATTTGCTTCCAGCCACCGGGCGTGTTTTGCCAGCCCGTCGTAGGCGGCGTACTGGTAGGAATCAGATAATGTGGGATAGTTATAGACCGCGTCGATGAACGCGTCGATAGGGCCGTTCGTTAGCATGACGTGCAGCGCAATATGGATCAGCTCAGACGCCTGCTCGCCGATGATGTGCGCCCCCAGCAGTTTCTTATCGGAGGGCGAAAAGACCAGCTTGATCATCCCGCTCATATCGCCGATGATCTGGCCCCGCGCATTCTCCTCATAATAGGCACGCCCGATCAGGCAGGGAATGTTCTTCTCCCGGCATTCGTCTTCGCTGAGGCCCAGCGAGGAGACCTCCGGAATAGCATAGACGGCAAAGGGCAGAAAGGGCGCTAACTTCTCCTTGTACTTCAAGTCAAAGGCATGGACGACCGCGGCACGCGCCTGCTCCATCGAGGTAGAAGCCAGGGCCGGGAACCCGATTACATCGCCCACGGCATAAATACTGGGAATGTTGGTGCGGAAGTTCTCATCCACGAGGATCAAGCCTCTCTTGCCCTGATTGACCCCCACCTGCTCGAGGTTCAGCGCTTCTACGTTACTCTGCCGCCCGGCGGCGATCAGGGCGACATCGAACTCGCGCTCGCCTGCCTTTTCCAGCACCACATGGACATGATCCTTGCGTCGTTCGATGGAGGTCATGCGCTCATTGAACATAAAGTTGATCCCGAGCTTGCGCAGCTGATCGGTGAGCCGCCCGCCGATCTCCGAATCGATAAAAGCAATGATGCGTTCCTCCCGCTCGATCAGCGTGACGTGGATACCAAGCGCAGTAAAGATGGAGGCATATTCCGTGCCGATCACGCCCCCACCGACGACAGCCATGGTTTTCGGAAGCCGCTTCAGGTCCAATATAGAATCGGAATCGCAGATCAATTCGTGATCGAAGGGAACTTCTGGCGGATGATGCGGGGAGGAGCCAGTGGCGATCAGGATCACCTCACCCCACAGCTCCTGCTCGCCAAGCGAGGATTTCACGCGCACGGTATGCTCATCCAGGAGCGAGCCCTCGCCGTGAATCACCTGAATATCATGGTGCTCCACGTGTTCCGCGATCATGTGGCGCTCTCTGCGCACCACGGTCCGCTCGCGGTACATGAAGTCCTTGACGGTCAGATTATCCTTGAGGGAGTAGTCGATGCCGTACAGGCCGCGTTGCCGCAGCCCCGAAAAGTACAACGCTGACTCGCGCAGGGTCTTCGAGGGCACTGTACCCGTATTGATACCTGCCCCACCGAGAAACGGGGCGCGCTCGATCAACACCACCCGTTTCCCGTATTGAGCGGCTTTGGAGGCGCCCTTCTCCCCGGCGGGCCCCCCACCAATCACGATCAGATCATACGTTTCGGTCAAAGTCCTCTATTCGAAAACCCTTCTATAGAGATCGGATTCAAGGATGTTCGCCGGATCACATGTCTGTTTGAGCTCCTTGAATTTTGCGATCGTTGTCGCGCCCAGAAAAGCCCGCGCGGACTCCGCTGAAGTCTCACTGTTCTTGGCGAAATAGAACCGTCCGCCGGCATCCAGGACGATGCGATCAAAGTCCTGCAGCATTTTGCTTAACGTGAGGCGGGTCCTGTCTGTCACTTTGAAATCGAGCGCCAGGGAGAAACCATCCACGGCATGGGTAAGCAGAAAGTTGTCGGGGCGATGGCGCTTGGTCACGCCCAGATAGGAGGGCAAGCCGCGCTTCAGAGACAGGGCCAGCATTTCGCGCCAGGCATCCTCCGCGGTCTCTTTCGGCAGGAAGGATTGATACTGGATCATGCCGCCGCGGCCGTACGACAGCTCCCAGTTCGGGACGTAGTCGAGCAGGAAGTGGAAGGCTGCATGCGACTGACGGAAGGTATGCCGGCGAAGCGAGGCCACATACTTTGCTGTGTTGACGCCCCACCAGCCCAGATTGTTCGCGAAGGGGATCATGAACAGATACAGAATGGATTTGGGAAAAACGCCAAAGATGCGCGGCGGCAGGATCTGATTGTTCAGCTGCATGGTCGCTTGCGGATTCGGGTCTTCGTTGCCGTGCAGATAGTTTGCGGCATGGATCTGCCCGCGACCCAGGCTCTTTCCGCCGGCCATCGTATCCATCCAACCCACGATATAGTCGTGATGTGGCGCGTTCTCGAGCAAAAAGGCGAGATGCTCATTCAGGTTGTGTACGGGCCAGGCTTGCACTTCCAGCAGGCCGGATTCAATGTGCTTCATCTGCAGAGTGATCGAGGTGAAAAGTCCGAGCATGCCCAGCCCACTGATCATGCCGTAGAACAGGTCAGAATTCTGCTGGGGTGTGCAGGCGACTTCCTCACCTGTCGGCAGCAGGGCAGTGAACTGGAGCACGTGCTCGCCAATCGTGCCCATCTTGAAATTGTTCTTGCCATGGATGTTCGCACCGAGACAGCCCCCCAGGGTGGTCTTCATCGTTCCGGAGACAACCGGAGGCCACCAGCCCTCCGGCTCCACCCGTTGCCACAGTTGTTCGAGCGTGACGCCGGGCTCACACCGCACCCGGCCCGAGCGGGCGTCCCATTCGAGGATCCGGTTCATCCGGGAGAGATCCAGCACGATGCCGCCGCCGTTCAACGCGGCATCGTTATAGCTTCTTCCGGCTCCGCGCGCGGTGACGGTTAAGCCCGTCTTTTGCGCCAGGCACAAGATGTCGCGAATCTGTTCTGTGCAGGTGGGACGGTAACAGTAGGAAGGCGCTCGCAGCGAGTGCCCGAAATTTTCCAGCTGAATGAAATTATTGCGTGAGAGAGTCGTGTTTGCTTCCATGGGAATGAACCTCTGGAGTCAGGAGCGCGCCCCGGGACTCCAAACTAGAATGATAGCCTCCGAAAGATGACGGAGGGCGTGTGCTGGATCGCCAGCATAATCCAGCGCCAGATCGACGGAGTATAGATGACCTGCCTGCGCCGCTGCATGGCGGCTCGGATATCGGTGACTGCTCGTTCGGTAGAGATCATAAAAGGCGTGGGACCCTGCGCCGCTTTGACCATCTCTGTGTCGACGAAGCCAGGCTTGACGGTCAACACGTTGACTCCGTGGCGTGTGAGACGATTGCGCAGCGCCTCGAGATAGGTGGACAACCCTGCCTTCGAAGTGTTGTACCCGGGATTGCCTACGCGCCCCCGGTCGCCAGCCACAGACGATATGCCGACGATCTGGCCCGCTTTTGCAGACTGGAACATCTCGGCAACCGGGTTCAGCCATGCCATCGCGCCGATGAGATTCACCTCGACCATGCGACGGTCGTTGGCAAAACTATATTTGTCGATCCCACCGGGCGGATAGTTGACCCCGGCAACAAAGACCACCAGGTCCAGCCCTCCCAGGTCGGCGACAATGCGGGGAAGAAGGTCGGCCACCTGATCATAGTCGGCTACATCGTGGACATAGGCGCGCGCCCGCCCCTCACCGAAAGCCTGGTTGATCTCCCGACAGATGAAGTCGAGCTTGTCCTGGCGACGCGCCAGCAAGGCAAGGATATAGCCGTCCGAGGCGAGACGGCGCGCCA
>DAITPI010000375.1:0-4652 GCA_036833655.1 Anaerolineales bacterium
TCCATCCATTCGTCGCGCAGGATGCCCATGAAGAGCACATCCCAGCGCTTGCCTTCCTTGTTCAATACCTTGCGCATACGGCCTTCGTGGTGAAAACCGGCCTTCTCATAGGAACGGATCGCGCGCGGGTTGTATTCGAATACATTGAGCGTCACCCGCCGCAGGTTCACCTCCGAAAAGGCAAACCGCAGCAGAACGTTCATGATGTCGGTGCCATAGCCTTTGCCCCAGTACTCGCTCTCACCGATGCCGAGACCGACAAAGGCATCGCCGCCACTCCAGCTCACCACATCGAGAGCCAGCTCGCCGATCAGTCTGTCGTCTTCGAGAGTACGGATGCTGAAGTAATAACTGTCAGGTGACAGCTTGCTCACTTCCTCTTCCATCCATTTCAAGGCCGCCTTCGAGGACTGCGCCGGCTGGCCCGATGAGTTGAGCAGACGGAAATATTCCGAGTTCCGGTTCCAGCGCGGGAATACCTTGCTCATTTCCTCGGGGTCGAACGCAGACAGGCGCACAAATTTGCCGGTAAGCACATCGTTCATTTTGCCTCTCCGCTCTGCATCTGCAGCCATTCTTGGCGCAGAATGCCCATCCATAAGGAGTCATAGCGCCTGCCTTCGCGCATCAGGTCCCTGCGCGTGCGGCCTTCCAGCCGGAAGCCGCACTTCTCATAAGAGCGCAGGGCACGCGGGTTATATTCATGCAGGCCCAGCGACAGGCGCTCCATGCCCAGCTCGGTAAAGACATATTGCTGGCAGAGCCTCATCATGTCGGAGCCATAGCCTTTGCTCCAGAAGTCATGCTCGCCGATCCCGAGGCCGACCCAGGCTTCGCGGTGGATCAGGTTTATCCATAGGCTCAGAAAACCGATCAGCCTGTCCTCCGCCAGTGTGCGCACGTTAAAGAAATAGCGCTCGGGCTTGAAGCCATTTTCTGCCTGCTTCTCGATCCATTCCCTGATCTTCTTTTCGGAGTTCATCATGACAGGGTCGCTATCGGCGAGGCGAACGAATTCCGAGTCGCGCTGCCAGCGGATCTCCGACCTGGCACGCGTCTCCGGCTCCTCGAGCGTAAACCGGACAAGCTCGCCGCGGAACAGGTCTCTCATGGCTGCCTCCTCGCCTGCTGCCATTCCTCGTTGAGCAAGCCAAAGATGTACAGGTCCCAGCGGCGACCATCGCGCTCCAGTGACTTGCGCCGGCAAACTTCCTGTACGAAACCGAACTTGTGCAGCAGGGCGATGGCGCCCTCGTTGTATTCCGCCACAATGGCGGTGACCCGGTACAGGTTGAGCTCGGCGAACGCGAAGCGCAGCAACATCTGGAGCGCCTGCGTGCCATACCCTTTCCGGCGGTCGTCTGCGGCGCCAATGCCGAGGCGCAGCATGCCATTGCCGTTTGTCCACTCGATCCACTGGATCACGGCTTTCCCGATCAAACGATCATCGCTCCGGGCGCGGATCATGAAGTGGTAGAGGTTCTTGTCTTCTTCGATCTGCTTCTCGAGCTTCTCATACTGCTTCTTGACGATGGCAGCCGACATCGGCCGGGCAGGACCGGTCTCCATCAGCCGCATGAACTCGGAGTCGTGCGTCCATTTCGATTCGATCTCCGGGTCTTTGTCATAATCGATCGGGCCCAGGCGAACGTCCTGACTTTCGAATAACTGGGTTTGAATATCGAACATAGTGCCTCCGGAACAGATTCCTTGAAAAATAAACAGCCACAGGCTTTGCCGTGGCTGCATGCAGTTGCAAAACAAAAACAGCCACGGGCGGGTGCACCGTGGCTGTCGTCATACACATTGCGTGTAAATTAACGATGAACAGGCGCACTCCGCGAATCAACATCGCCCTTCACGATCGAAAAGGCTTGTGCAGGGCACTGGGTAATGTACATTGCCATTCGCGGTCTGCTCCTTTCTTAGAAATTTCTCACATTTCGAAGTGTAACACGCTGTCCGATTCCCCGTCAAGTCATTGAGTGGACAAGGAAGGTGGTACTTATGGTTACATGGAAAACGGACGTGGATTCCATCCCTCTTCACACCGTGCTGATCGTTTCCGACCAGCAGGAGAACGTTGCCATCTGGGATACTCTGTTTAGCCAGAGAAATTGCGTTGTGTTAGCTGAATCGAATGTCTCCGATGCACTGCAAAGCGCGCGTCTCATCGGTCCCTCGCTGATGCTGATCGATATGAACCTGTCGCGGTCGGAACGCATCGCCCTGATTGCCGGGCTACGGACCGCCAGCCGCGGACCGATCCTGATGCTCATCTCCGCCAACACGATCGATCAAATCGTCGAAGCCAACCAGGAGGGCGCGGACGAGTGCCTCGTCAAGCCCGTCAACCCGGCTGTGCTCGTCGTGAAAGCCATGGCATGGCTGGGACATGGCCAGCGAAGTGAGCGTGCACCTGCCGTACTCGGCGTGACTCTTTAGAGCTATTTTTTTCTTCCTTCCGATTCATCATCGCAGAATCAGGACGCCCGCACGGAAGCGGGCGTCCTGATCTTTAAGCCAGAGGGTTCTCATTGAACGGGGACGGTGCTGATACGCCCAGCCTGCAGCTCGCTCAGGGTCTGTTCCACAAGGCGCTGCTTCCCGGGCGAGAGCAGATTTGGATCCACATCTGCCAGGCCTAGGGGTGACTGGATCGTCGCGCCTCCCTTCCCGGCAGCCAGGTCGGGCCAGGCTTTCTGGATCGCCTGGATCACATCGGGCTGGATCGTCATCACCCATCCGGCGGGCTGCTGCTCAGGAGTGACGGTCCCGATCATGGATGCGCCCGTCGTCCCGACATAGGTGTATAGCTCCGGAATAGCAATATCGGGATAGAGATAGATCGTCTGGACCTTGTATTGCAGGAGCAGGATATCGGCGTAGGCATCGTAATTCTCCTTGTCCTCGTCCGCGGGAATCTCGATGTACTGCGGATACGTCCAGGGATAGAACAACAACGGACGGCAGGTGCCGCAGTAATATTTCATCCCAGCGGCGAAGGCGTTCAGCGCTGCCAGCGCCTCGGCATTATCCTTGGGGATCATCATGCCGATCCGATAATCGTCGGTGATCAACGCCGCGGTATAGCCCGCCAGGAATGCCGCGACGTCCGATTGCGAGTTGCCCGCGAGGACACTGATGTTGCCGCCCGCAGTCATCCCGGGGACATTGATCGCGAGGAACTGCACCGTCGGCGCAGCGGCTGCCAGCTGGGCAATCCCCGGGTCGGGTGGAAGGATGATCACAACCTGTAGGCCCGGCTCGAGGTCCGCGGGGGTCAGCGTGTTACGGACCTGAAAGCGCATCCCCGAGGCCTGCGCCAGATCGTAGACCGTCTTCTGGTAGAGGTTGGAGGTCTCGGGATCCATGTCGGCAGGGACGACCAGGATGGCGAGCGGGGAAGCAGGTGTTGCCGTCTGCGTGGGTGGGACGATCGGGGTGTCGGTCGGCGCGGGCGCGGAGGTGGCAGCCGGCTGGTTGCCGCCGCAGGCACTCGATATCAGCAGGACGGCGACAAAGAGGAAGATGAGACGTTGACGCACAGGGTTCTCCAGAATGGGAATGGCAGAATTATACATCCTTGCGGAGAGACGAACTCGGGTTGGACGGATTGCGACATATCCTGGAAGCTGAAAGGCCTGCCCCACTGGGAATCATAGAATCAAAAGAAGACCGCTCGTGAGCGGCCCTCTTGCTTATCGGCGTTTTCGTTTCCTAACTGGCCTTGATGCGGATCTGCTTCGGGCGGGCGGATTCTGCCTTGGGCAGTCTCAGCGTCAGCACACCATTGGTGACATCCGCTTCGACATGCTCCGCGTCGATGGAGGCCGGCAGGCGCAGCGTGCGCGAGAGCGATCCGGCAGGGAGCTCACGGACGAGGTAATTGCCATCTGCCTCAACCTTTTGTTCGGCTTTGATGTGGACCACATCCTCCAGGACCTGGATGTTCAGCTCATCGGCGTTGATTCCAGGCACGAGGGCGGACAGGACATACGCATCCTCATCTTCACGGACGTTGATCCTCAGCGTACCTTCGCGGTTCTCCGCCCAGCGGCGTGCCATACGGCGGTAGGGGTAGGTTTGTACATAAAATGTCATGGCAGGTCTCCTGTTTGTAAAAGTTTGATTACCGATTGAAGTAGCCATACTATAGTCAGGCAGTATAAGAAAAAAGACAAAGCCAGATAGAAGTTATATAAGAAAATCCCCCGCACCAGGATGCGGGGGAGAAATCTCACGTTTATTTTCTGTCGCTTATGGGAGATAAGCGCCAAACTCGTCATAGAGCCAGTTCAGGTCATCGGCGCGGTCTACACGATAGACACCACCGGTCCCGGCACAGTTGCCGTTCAAGCCAAAGGAGGTCACACCGCCAACCACATTGGTATTCCCAATGAAATTGGGACCACCCGAGTCACCGAAACAGGTACCGCCCGTGTGCGCATTATTGGAGAGCAACAGCGAGAAATCGCCGACAATGCCGCCATTGATCTGGTTCAGTTTCGGGTAAGCCACCATCCGAACCCGCTGGTTATTTTCCTTCCAGGAGGCTGCATCGGGGAAGCTCTCCTGAAGCCCGTAACCCACCGCTGTGAAGGTTGCTTTATTCAGCCCGCGCCTGGTTGCGTAAGCATCCAGCTGGTTCA
>DAITPI010000376.1:0-4652 GCA_036833655.1 Anaerolineales bacterium
CCCTGCTGGAAGTTGTGCACGATGAAAGCCTCCGGACCACGCGTGCTGAGTGCGGGTCTATTCTGCTGTTTGATCCGGCTGCAACTTCTGACACTCCGCCTGTACTCCTTGCGTTGGGCTGCACGTTGCCCGAGCTTTTGCCGGGGCTGGAGCGGAGAGTGATCGAGACGGGCGAGCCGGCGCTCATCCCCGAGTATTCCCTGAGCGACGAGTCCCCTATTCACGAGGGTGTTCGGTCGGCGCTGATCGTGCCGATTCTGAGCCGGGGAAAGACAGCGGGCTTGATCCATCTCCATTCGGGCCGGACCGGGCATTTCGATCAGGCTTCCCTGGAAGTCACACAGACGCTTGCCTCGCAGGCGGCGGTGGCGCTCGGCAACGTCCAGCGCTATCAGGAGCAGCGCCAGCGTACCGAGCTTCTCCGGCGCCGCGCTGAAACGCTGACCAAGCTCACCGAGGTCAGCAGTGTCCTCGATTTCGGACAGCCGCTCGAACAGTCCCTGCGAATCGTTGCGAATAACATCCGCGAGACTACGCCGTTCCAGGCGGTTCTGATCAGCGTATATGAGGCAGAGACAGGCTTGCTGCGCAGGATTACCGGCGTGGGCTTCCCACCGGATACGCTGGCGGAATTGATGTCGCGCAAGCAGCCGCTGACCAGTATTCAGCAGATGCTCAAGCCGCAGTTCAAGATCAGCCACTCCTATTTTGTCCCCGTGGATGAGGCGCCGATTATTCCGGCGGATGTCCATATGGTGACTCTGGATCTTGATGACAAGACCGGAAAGTCGTCCAATGCCTGGGACCCGGACGACTTCCTGATCACTCTTCTGGAAGATGAACAGGGAGCACCTCTCGGCTTGATGAGCTTTGATGCGCCGCGTGACGGCCTCCGCCCGGATCGCGCCACGATCGAGGCACTCGAGATTTTCGCCGGGCACGCGGCGCTTGCCATTGCCAACCACGCCCGCTTCGTTGAGCTGCGCACCAGAGTGGAGTCTCTGTCCTCGAGTATGGAGCGACAGCAGCGGCTAATCAACCTGACGCAAAATGACCTGCCGATCCTGCTGCGTAAGGATCTCGATCAGACGATCGCGATCCAGAACCTCGATCAGCGTGCACAGCGCGTGCGGGCAGGGCTCGCCATTACCGAATCGGTCAGCCGCCAGCTGGATGCCTCGTCTGCGCTACAGGCTCTGGCGCGCGAGACGCTGACGCAGCTGGGCATGGCCGTTGCCATGATCGCGGAAGCAACCGCAGAAGGCCCGCGGCTGCTCCACGTTCTGGGGAATGTGCCGCGTGCCACCAGCCCCGAAGCGTTGTTCGGGCAACGTAACCCACTGCGGGCGTGTCTCCAGGCGGGCGAGGCAATCCTGATTGCAAACCTGGATGAGGACCTGGACTGGCGCGAGACGCCCCTGCTTTCTGCGCTGCATGCCAAGTCATTGATCTGCCTCCCGATCCGCATCGACAAGAAGGCAGTTGCTGCGATGCTGGCCGTCAGCCCCGAGCCGCTGCCGCCCTTCACCGATGAAGATCTGCAGGTGTACCACCAGATTGCCCGCCAGACCTCGGTCATCCTGCAAAACATCTCCCTGCTCAACGAAACGCGCCGCCGCCTGCAGGAAGTGAATCTGTTGCTCGATTTCAGCCGCCAGTTGCGCGGCCTCGATACCGAGCGCATTGTCCGTGCCCTTCTCGAGAGCGCACGGCGCGCCCTGTACGCGGCGCACGCGGGTGTCGTGCTGATCTGGGATGAGCATACGGGTCAGCTTGTGCCCCAGGCTGTCTCTGGCTATGCCGACAATGAGACCATGAAACGGATCGCCTACCGCCCGGGCGAGTCGTTGCCAGGTCAGGTCTTCGAATCGAAGCGCCCGTTACGCGTGGATGAAGTCCAGTTTACGCGCGACTATCTCTTCTCGACTGAAGGCTTGCTGCTTTATCGTCAGGCAACAGGTGGGCGCTTGCCGGTTTCCAGCCTGATGATTCCGATCCAGTCCGGCGAACAGCCGGTGGGCGTGCTGGTGCTCGATAACTTCAATACGCCGGGTGCCTTTACTCCCGAAGACGAAACGCTGCTGCTTTCCCTGTCCCAGCAGGTCGGGCTGTCGCTCCAGAACGTACGCCTGGTGCAGACGACCCAGGAGCGCGCTGCCCAGCTGGAAGCGCTCACCGATGCTGCCACGGCGCTGGCTTCCAGCCTGCAGCGGGAGGAGCTGGTGGCGCGACTGCTCGACCATCTCGAGCCGGTCATCCCATACGATACTGCCACGCTCTGGCTGCGGGAAAAGGACCGGCTGGTCGTTGCCGCAGCGCGCGGCTTTCCGGATACCGAGCGGCGCCTCGGTTTGACGATCGCCGTGGAAGATAGCGCTCTCTTCAAGGAGATGATCCGGACCGGACAGGGCATCCAGGTTGGCGACGTGCGGCTGGATCCTCGCTTCCCGCCGCTCGAAGCCCCGCGCCTGTCGTGGATCGGGATGCCGTTGATCTCCAAGAAGGAAGTGACCGGGGTGCTGGCGCTGGAGAAATGGCAATCTCATTTCTACAACCGGGAACACATGCAGGTGGGGACCACGTTTGCCAGCCAGGCCGCGGTGGCGCTGGAGAATGCCCGCCTGTTCGAAGACAGCATGAGTCGCGCCACCGAGCTCGACCAGCGCTCGCAGCGTCTGGCGCTCGTCAACCGCTTCTCCTCCGCCCTGAGCGGGCTGCTCGACGAGGGCAAGATCCTGGAATTGACCGCCCAGGAATTGATGGATGCCCTCGGTGCGCCGAGTGCCTCGGTCGTGGCATTCGAGCGCGGTAACCCGGTCTGGAAGTATGCCCTGCCCGGCACAAATGCCCGGCTGCCCCAGACTTTGCCGGAGGCGCCGATCTTCCATCGCCTGCAGGAATCCCTGGGTGTCTTCTCCACCGATGCCATCAGCAGCGAACCGGATCTCGCGCCGCTGGTGGACTTCATCGGCAAAGGCATACGCTCACTCCTCGTGCTGCCGCTTGTCAGCGGGGCGAACCTGCGCGCCCTGATCTTCATTTTCGAGCAGGAGGCCACTCGCTTTAGTCTGAACGAGATCGAGCTGGCGCGCACGCTCACCAACCAGGCATCCATTGCCCTGGAGAATGCGCGCCTGTACCAGTCAACGCTCTCTACGGCGGAGCGGTTCTCCATTCTCAATCAGGCAAGCTACCAGGTAAGCAGTAATCTTGACCCCGAGCAGATCTATGTCGCCGTGCACAGAGCCGTGCGGCGCTTGATGCCGGTCGAATCCTTTGTGATCAGCCTGCTGGACGAAGCAACGAATGAGATCGAGGGCGTTTATCTCGTGGACGAGGACCGGCGTTCCCCGGTTACTCGGATCCCGCGCGATCAGGGGTTAAGTGGACGTGTGATTTCCACCGGGCAGTCACTGCTCTTGCATGGAGCCGAGTCGGTGGAAAGCATGCCAAGCGTGGTCTATGGCAAGCCAGATACACCGCTGTGCATTCTGGCGGTGCCCATGACCGTGAGTGGACGGACCATGGGCATGCTCTCCGCGCAGAGCTACCAGCCAGACGTATACACGGAGGACGACCTTCAGATCCTGAGTACCCTGGCAAACCAGGCTGCTGTGGCCATCCAGAATGGACGTCTGTTCAACGAGACCGAGCGCCTGGCGCGTGAGTTCGAGATGAGGGTGATCGAGCGCACGGCCCAGCTGCAGCGTGAACAACAGAATACAGAAACCCTGCTGCGGATTCTCACGGAGGTCTCTGCCAGCCTCGACCTTGATCGCGCTCTGAACCGCACGCTGGCGCTGCTCAACGACGCGATTGGCGCAGAGCAGGGGACCATCATGTTGCTCAACGCTGAGGATAACCTGTTGCACTACCGTGCTGGTTATGGCTATCTTTCGGATAAAGTTTCTGGAGAGGGGCGTGGCTTCCGGCTCAAGATCGGCGAAGGCTTGGCTGGCTGGGTGGTGGCGCGTCGCGAGCCCGCCCTGGTCAATGATCTGCGGGATGACCCGCGCTGGGTGAAGAGTGGCGCCATGTCCAGCGAGCACCGCAGTGCGATTGTCATGCCGCTGCTGGTCGCTGAGGATGTGATCGGTGTCTTGATGGTCTTCCACCGCAAGCAGGCTTACTTCAGCGCCGAGCTGCTGAACCTGGTCAAAGCGATCGCCGGGCAGGTAGCGGTTGCGATCAACAATGCCCATTTGTATGAGCTTATCCGGGATCAGGCAGAGCGCCTGGGCAGTATGCTGCGCCGCGAGCAGGAAGATGCCAGTCGCTCTCAGGCTATTCTGGAAGCGGTGGCGGATGGTGTCCTGGTCACGAGCGCCAATAATCGCATCTCCTTCCTCAACCGCTCTGCTGCCGAGATCCTGGACCTGGAGCCGGGTCAGGTGATCGGCCAGGCACTGGATGTCTTCGGAGGCTTGTTCGGCAAGTCGGCGGGCCCGTGGATGGAGACGATCCGCAACTGGTCCGACGGCCCGGTCGGCTATGAGCCCGGCGATACGTTCGCCGAACAGCTCGACCTCGAGAACGGCCGCGTTGTGTTAGTGCATCTGGCGCCGGTGATCCTGCAGAACGATTTCCTGGGCACTGTGTCCATCTTCCGCGATATCACCCATGAGGTTGAAGTGGATCGCCTAAAATCCGAG
>DAITPI010000377.1:0-4619 GCA_036833655.1 Anaerolineales bacterium
TGCGGTGTATAAGGGCTGAATAGAAAAGGAGACATCATGCTCAGGAAGCGTCGGCTGTTTTACGTACTCATCATTTCTCTGCTGGTTTCCGGTTGCGCTGCCCGTGCCGGAGCAGCGTCAGACCAGGGGAGATCTGTGGAATCTCCCGTCCCTTTGGGAGGGTTGTCGCAAACAACGAACACCGTGGAGCCTGTCGGCCCGGAGTCAATGCCGCACGATCCTCCGGATGATTGTCCTGTTACCCGGCAACAGGATCCGCCGTTCGCGCCGCCAGCCCCTTACGCCTCGATGGGAGATGAGGGGGAGTTCTGGTACGGCACAGATTCTCTCTGGACAGCCGTTCGTGAGGATGGAATATGGGAAGCCCTGCCACATAACCCGGGGGGTTATACACAGAAGGTGTTCTGGTGGCGTGATGGCTATGTCTGGACGAACGAGCCGGAACCCGAATTGTTTGTGACCGCGGAACGATTAGACGCGCCGGCTCCGCCGATCCGCGCTTCGAAAGCGACAAACGCCTATGCCAATGACATCGGTTCGGCAATGCTGGTGGGCATAGATTTGCCCAGCCTCGGCTGCTGGAAAATCACTGGCAAATATGCCGATACTGAACTCGGTTTTGTTGTGTGGGTGGCACCATAATCAGCTGTCAAAGTGAGGAGACAAAGGCAAATTGTGCATTTTGTAACAATCTAATTTATAATCAGGGTGGAAAGGAAAACACCCATGAAAGGTAATGAAAAAGTCATCGCAGCGCTGAACGAGTTCCTGGCAGATGAATTGACCGCCATCAGCCAGTATATGGTCCATTCAGAGATGTGCGCTAACTGGGGCTACAGCAAATTACACGAGGCGATCGAGAAGCGGGCCATCGGCGAGATGAAGCATGCCGAAAAACTGATCGCCCGTATCCTGTTCCTGGAAGGCCAGCCGGTCGTCAGCCAGCTCAACAAGATCCACGTCGGGGCGACCGTGGAAGCGCAGCTCAAACACGACCTGGATGCCGAAGCCGGCGCGATCAAAGGCTACAACGACGGCATTCGTCTGTGCCTCGAGGCGGGCGACAACGGTTCCCGCGAGCTGATCGAAGATAACCTGGAAGACGAAGAGGAACACCTTGACTGGCTCGAAGCCCAGCTCGACCAGATCAACCAGATGGGATTGCAGAACTATCTTCTGGGACAATTGTAGGAACCGCGGGTCACGCTTTTGCGGAGCACTCCCGACTGAAACGGAGGGAGCAGCGTGACAGGGTTGGATTCGTCATCCACTGGCAGGCTGCCCGCCCTGCGGAACCTCCCACGAAATCGTGGGAGGTTCTGTTATTCGATCGTCGCTCTCAATTTACGGGCCAATTTTCCAAAATGGGGCGTATAGCGGATGTCATCCTTGCGCGGGCGCGGCAAGTCAACCTCGAGGTCCAGCTTGACCCTCCCGGGACGCTGAGTAAGCACCAGTACCCTGTCCGCCAGGAAGAGGGACTCGTTGATCGAATGCGTCACCATGATGACCGTCTTCTGGCGCATCTGCCAGATGCGGGAAAGCTCGTTCCACATGCGCTCGCGTGTGATCGCGTCCAGCGAACCGAACGGCTCGTCGAGCAGCAGCAGGTCCGGGTCGTGGATGAGCGCCCGCGCCAGCGCCACCCGCTGCGCCATCCCCCCGGAGAGGTCGCGCGGCAGCGAGTCTTCGAAACCCTGTAGGCCGACCAGCTCGATCATCTCCTGTGCCTTCTGCCGCGCCGCTGTCTCTTCTACTTGCCTGACCTCCAGCGGAAGCTTGATGTTCTCGATCACCGTGCGCCAGGGCATGAGGTTCGCCTGCTGAAAGACCATGCCGGTGCTTGGCTGCTCGCCGTGACCGAACATGAACGAGCCCGACGTGGGCGCGATCAATCCAGCCAGGATGCGCAGGAGCGTGGTCTTGCCGGAGCCGGAGGGTCCCAGCACACAGACGAACTCACGCGGGTGCACGTCGAAGGACACATCTTCCAGGGCGCGCAATCCGCCGTTGTTGTCCGGAAATACGGCGCTGAGGTTGCGGATGGTCAGGATGGGAGTGTGAGGCATCTCGATTTCCGATCGACGATTTACGAATATCGACTTCCCAATCCCGCGCTACGGAATGAACTCGTTCGTAAATGCCTTGTTCACATCGATATCCGCAGTCACCAGGCCCATCTCGAGCAGGACGTCGCGCATATTTGCCCAGGCTTGGGGGTCAGAATAGCCGAGCCGCTCTGCTTTCCACTGTTGGATGGAGGTCTCCAGCACGTGCTTCTGGACATCCTGGTCGAGGTCGGCAAAGTTCGGGATGTGTGGCTCACTCAGCCGTATCGCCTCGCCCGGGTTCGCGATCGTGTCGGCAAGGCCCTTCAGGAACGCGCCGACAAAGCGGCGCACCAGACCCGGGTTTTCGGCAATCACTCGTTCGCTGGTGAGAATGCCGTTCGAGGCGAGCTGCACGTAATCGGCGACGCGGATCTCCGTCACCGGGATGCCGCGCGCCCGCAGCTGGATCGGCTCGTTGGCGGTATACCCGACAATCACATCCTGCTCGCCGGATGCCAGCAGCTCGACCTGGTTGAAGCCGATCGAATCGAGGGTCACATCGCTATCACTCATTTTGGCTTCGAACAACAACGCCCGCAACCCGACGTAATTGGCGCCGAACAAGCCCGGCAAACCGATCTTCTTCCCTTTTAAGTCCTGGGGGATCAAAATACCAAGCTCGCTCTTTGCTACCACCGAAACCGGGTACTGCTGGTACCACGCGGCGACATACACGACCGGTAATCCCTGGGCGCGCGCCAGCAACACCTGCTCGCCCGAGACAACGGCAAACGGCAGATCGCCCGAGCCGACCAGCGCGACGCCATCCGTCTCGAACTTGTAATCCAGCTCTACGTCCAGGCCCGCCTCACGGAAATAGCCCTTCTCGATGGCGACATACATGGGCGCGAACTGGATATTAGGGACATAGCCCATGGGCAGCTTGATCTTTGTCAACGCGCCCGGCTCACTCGCGGGCACAGGAGCCGCACAGGCTGACAGGGCAAGCGCCAGTCCAAGGGTGAAAATGACGAACTTACGAAACATAATAATTCTCCTTAGCTTGCTTCGGTGCTCGAGCAGCAGAACCGCCTCTTTGGAGGAGCGCCGCCTACTCGACTGACGCAGATTTCAATCAATGCGGGGTGTTTTGCCATTTCAAGAATCGTTTTTCCAGCAGGATGACGATGCCATACAGCAGCAACGCCAGCGCGATCAACGTGAACACGGCGACGAAGACCATCGGCGTATCGTACTGGAAATCTCCCAGCTGCAGGAGAAAGCCAAGACCCTCCTGGGCATCCACCAGCTCCCCCACGATCGCCCCGATCACCGACAGGGTCGCCCCGATCCGCAAGCCTCCCAGAAAAACGGGCAATGAGGCGGGTACTTCCACCTTCCACAGGATCTGGGAACGCGAGGCATGCAGGGAGTTCATCAAATCGTATAAGGCAGGCGGTACCGCACGGACACCCACAATCGTGTTGACCAGCACCGGGAAGAACACGATCAAGGCGCAGATGACCACTTTGGACAGGATTCCATCTCCCAACCAGATCACCAGCAGCGGCGCAATCGCCACGATCGGGATCGCCTGACTCGCCACGACATAGGGCGAGAGGATTCTTTCCAGGGTACGCGACTTGGCGAGCAGGTACCCGACAATGGTCGCCAGGATCGCCCCCGCCAGGAGCCCCAGCACAATTTCGAGGAGCGTAATAGCTGTGTGATAGACCAGGCTCCCATCACTGGCAGCCTTGAGGAAACGAGCCCAGACGCTGACCGGGGATGGCAGGATAAAGTTGGGGATGCCGCTATAGCGGGTGATCAGATGCCATGCCAGCACGGCGACAAGAATCGAAATCAGCCCAAGCCAGTTGCGGGATCTCTTTCGAGAGAGTGAGAGAATAGGATTTGCATTCATAACACGCACAAAACGCCAGCGCCTGATGGGGAGAGGCAGGAGAGAATGAATGTGCATAAGAAAAGCGCCTCGCAGACAGGTCTACGGGGCGCGGGAACAGGCAAAAAGACACAGTGATTCAAAAGAAAGTCCCGAAAACAAACTGCGTTTTCGGGGACTTATATCGTACCGCCCAGGCGGTAGATCGAATCAGACTCGTGTGAGCCTACATCCTTCTTCTATCCAGACTATTACTGTCGGCCCCGGAGTTCCACCGGATCATGTGCTTTGTGCGTAGCACTTAGCACTCGTGGGCTTTACCACCGATCGGGAATTCACCTACACTTCGTGCGGTGCAAGTGTCACCCTGCCCCGAAGGTTTTATTTAGTTCTCGAAATTATACCCTGTCAGGCACAAATTGCATAATTCATCTCCGGCAGGGTTTTCTACAGCTCAGTTCGCTTTGACGATGCAATCGACGGGGCAGACACTGACGCACTTGGGTGAGTCGTAGTGACCTTCGCATTCGACACAGGTCGCCTGATCGATCACATAGAGAATGCCATCGCCTTCGCTGATGGATTCGGTCGGGCATTCCGGTACGCATGCGCCACAGGCGATGCAGTCTTCAGTAATTTTCATTGTCATGGTTCGATACTCCTTC
>DAITPI010000378.1:0-4619 GCA_036833655.1 Anaerolineales bacterium
ATCGGATGTCAGCTTCGAGGCGCTGCACCAGGCTGCCGACCGGCATGAAGAAGAAAACATCGAATGCCGGACCCGCCCTCCTGCGGAGAACAACGGGATCGTCGACGATCCCGCGCCGCACAAAGAGCAGCACGATCCAGGAGGATATTCGACCCGCGACGAACATGCGGGATCTTCGGCAAGGCAGGCTTAGGATGGGCGTCATCTGGTATAAGATCTGGTTCGACATCTGGCACAACAAAACGCGCACGCTCCTGGCGGTGTTGAGCATTGCTGCTGGTGTTTTTGCCGTCGGCGTTTTCGTGGGCATGAGTGACTTGTTATTGACCAACATGGACAAATCCCACCGCGCGGTGCTGGCAACGCACGTCAATGCCGGGCTGGAGGGGCTGGCAAGCCGCGAGGCTCTGCTGAGCCTGGAAGATGTGCCAGGCGTAGAAGCTATCGAGCCCTACAATTCCGTCAGCGTCCTGTACAAGGTCCATCCGGAAGATCCGTGGCGCCAGGGCGTGATCCAGATGCGAGACAATTACGAGGAACAGAAATACGAGCTGCTCGAGCTGCGGGGTGGTCACTGGCCGCACGGGAAGAACGAAGTGGGGCTGGAAAGGATGGCAGCCCAGTTCCTGAATCTGCAAATTGGCGATTCCGTCATTTTCAAGATCGATGACAAGGAGCGCGTCCTGCCACTGACGGGCCTGATCCGTCATCCCTTTGTGCCGCCGCCGCAGTTCCTGGATTTAGCCTTCTTCTTCATGGACGCGGAGGGCATGGAGCGCCTGGGCATACCCCCTGGTAAATTCAACTCTTTCTATATGCGGGTCACGCCCTACAGCGCCGACTATGCCAAAGAAGTCGCCACGGCCGTCAAAGAGAAGCTGGCAAAGCAGAATATCCGTGTTGGCGGCTTCAGCTATGAGGATCCGGAAAAGCACTGGGGCAGGACCTTCTTCGATCCCGTCACCATGGTGCTCCAGCTGCTGGCATTCATTTGTGTGGGGATCAGCGCTATCCTGGTCTTCAACACGATCTCGAACTTGATCACCCAGCAGACCAACCAGATCGGCATTATCAAGGCGATCGGCGGAAAGATGCATACGATTATCTGGATGTACCTGGTTGGGGCGCTGGTGTACGGGACGCTGGCATTCCTGATCGCGTTCCCGCTCGGGGCTGTTGTCGCCAATATGATGAGCAAGAGCTTTCTCAACCTCTTCAATATTGACTTCAACAGTTTCCAGATCTCGCGGCCAGCGCTCATTCTCCAGGCGATCTCCGCCCTGGCGGCGCCCCTGCTGGCCGGATTGCCGCCGGTCTTACAGGGAGCCGGGATCACGGTCCGGCAGGCGATCGCGAGCTACGGCATCGGCGGGGACTTCCGCTCGAGGTGGATCGATCAGCTCGTCGAGGGGATCGGCAGGCGCTGGCTGCCATCCCACTATGCCACGGCGCTGGGCAACATGTTCCGCCACAAGGGACGCTTGATCCTGACCGAACTGGTGCTTGTCGCTGCGGGGACCACGTTCCTGATGGTGATGAGCCTGAACTCGTCCATAGCGCTGACACTGGATCACTTCTTTGCAACGATGCGTTACGATATCAGCATTGGATTCGACGGTGAGCAAAGGAACGATCAGGTCCTGGATGTGGCTCAAAAAGTTCCCGGTGTGGATAAAGTGGAGACGCGTCTGGAGCAACAGGCAAATATATTCCTGGAGGGCCAGCTGCTTAAGGAGGCCGGTCTGAGCACAACGGTCCGGGGAATCCCGACCGGCAGCGATTTTTATGAGCCCATGATGGTCGCAGGGCGCTGGTTCGAGCCAGGAGAGGGTCGCGCGGTGGTGATTGCGCGCGAAACGGCGGAGGATAACGGCATCCAGATCGGCGATAGGATCACGCTCGACCTGGGCACGTTTGGAAAGGAACAATGGCAGGTGGTCGGGCTGTACGAGCCTGTGTTCGTGGGAGGCTTCGCTGCAGCCACGATCTATGCTCCGGAGGAGGCACTGGCACGGATCACCGGAGAACATAGCCGGTCGGGCCTGGTCCTGATCCGCACCACCGCCCATGACGATGAATTCACTACCAGTGTGACCAAGAACCTGAAGGAGGCCTTCGAGCGTCACAGCATCAAGGTAAATGGCAGCCAGACCCAGATGGATCTGCGAGCGACCAACGAGTGGCAGTTCAGCATTGTCACGTCGATGCTGCTGGGGCTCTCGATCATCATCGCCGTTGTCGGCGCGGTGTCTCTCATGGGTGTGATCTCGATCGGCGTCATCGAGCGCACCAAGGAGATCGGCGTGTTGCGCGCCGTGGGGGCGCGCTCGATCACCATCCTGAACATGTTTATCATGGAAGGTGTTCTGCAGGGGCTGCTCAGCTGGCTAATCGCTGTCCCGATCTCGCTGCTGGTCAGCCCAACCGCTGCAAAGGCGCTGGGACAGGCCATGTTCGGCGCGACCCTGAGCTACCGTTACAACTGGTCCGCGGTTCTTATCTGGCTGGGGATTGTCATGCTGATTTCGATCCTGGCATCCATTTTCCCTGCCCGCGGCGCCACACGCATCAGCGTGCGGGACAGCCTGGCATACGCATAAGGTCCTAACCGACCAGCACAGGGCTTGATCTTTCCTATACCCAGCTCAACTTTGATTACGAAGAAAGTTCCGCCCGGGCGGAGAGTCTTTCCTTCTAGGATATATATGACAACCATCCTCTTTTTGCATGACATTTAGTTCTATCGCGTAGTTTTGCTTTGTTATAGGCTAAAAGGTAAACCGGTTGGTGAGTCTCGTAGACGACATCCAACGTAGGGGTGTAAAAAAGCACATTTTCTTTAAAGGTGATCTCTAAACTGGTCTGGAATAGCTTTGATCCTTTGTCGAAAGGGATTGCGAGGTGGAACAAGTTCGCCAAGATGTCCAACGTCATCTGGTAGAAGTTGGACAAATTTACATTCTCTCGCTAAAGAGAAACACGATTTGGTCAACAATCGATGAAAACGAAACAATCCATTACCCGCAGAGAATTCCTGAAGCTGGCTGCCAGCACAGCAGCCGGCGTAGCCCTGTCCGCCTGTAACCCATCGCTGGTTAGCCCCACGGCGAGGACATCTAGCCCGGTCCAGTTGGTCTATCGAGATTGGCGAACAGACTGGTTCCCACCGATGGCGCAGCAGATGCTGGATGAGTTCCATGCTACTCATCCGAACATCCGCGTCTATTACAACCTTGACCCGGAAAACAAAGAGTTCGAGGAGAAATCCCTGGCAGATCTGCAAGCAGGCACCGCGCCTGATGTTTTTCAGGGCTGCTGCAGTTTCCTGCCGATCTGGGCGCAGAAGGGCTACCTGCTCGACCTGCGCCCTTATGTGCAAGCCGACCTGGACCAGGCGACGATTGATGACTGGGACCCGGTCCAATACAAATCCTTCTTCCGACGCGACGGACAGCAATATGCCCTGCCCAAGTATCACGGGGCACTTGCACTTTACTACAACAAGGATCTGTTCGAGGCAGCTCAGCTGGAGTTTCCTGTTGACTCCTGGACTCACGACGATTATCTCGTGGCGATGAAGCGTCTCACCCAGGATCGTAACCAGGATGGGGAACCCAGATTATGGGGTAGCATGATCGATATCGTCTGGGAACGCCTTCAGGTGCATGTCAACGCCTGGGGCGGGCATTTTGTCGACCCGGAGGATTCCACCAAATCGCGGATGGCTGACCCCGCTGCGCTGCAAGCTTTCGAGTGGATCCGGGCTCGCATGTGGGACGATAAAGTCATGGCGACCGCGCTGGATGTGCAAAATAAAGGAACGCAGCAAGCCTTCATCGACGGGCAGCTAGCGATGATCGAAGACGGTTCGTGGGGGTTGAAGGGCATTCTCACCAACGCCAATTTTCGAGTGGGGCTGGCGGCACTCCCAGCCGGCCCCGCGCGCCGGGCAACCTTGTCAACAACCGATGGCTTTGGCATCTATGCGGGCACGAAACATCCGGAGGCTGCCTGGGAATTGCTCAAGTTCTTGATCAGCAAAGAGTATGGTCGCGCCATGGCGAAAGCACAGTTCCTGCAGCCGGCACGTGCCTCACTTGTGGACGAATGGATTGGATTTATCCGCACAGAATTTCCGGGTAAGACGGAGGACTTGAATATTGGGGCTTTCGCGGATGGGCAGCGAAAAGGCTATTCCGTGATTGGCGAGGAGTTTGCGAATCAAGCAGATGCACAGCGACTGGCGAACGCTGCTTGGCAAAAGATCTTTACGCTCGGTCAAGCGCCGATAGAAATCATAAAAGATCTCAGCCGCGAGATCGAAGCTGTGCAACAGGGAGTCAATTAGGAGGACGCCATGCGTTCCTGGAGGTCGCCCGGTCTGCGTACAACAATCATCAGGTGGTCATTTGTCCCGACCGCGATCATTCTGACGATCGTTGCGCTCGTTGGATTTTACGCATACCAGCAAGTGACACAGGACCTGACGATTCAGAGCAGCCGGGAAGTAGCGCGCCTCTCCGCGGGCCAGCTGGCCACCGATTTATCCGAGTTCAGCAACGTTCTGACCGCCCTGGCGCGTACGTCGTCTATCTCTGGAAACAATGTAGTTGACCAGC
>DAITPI010000379.1:0-4615 GCA_036833655.1 Anaerolineales bacterium
TTGGTAAGTGAAAAGCGCCGCCGACCATGGTCGGCGGCGCTTTTGATTTGACAATATACCGTTGGTCGAGTCGGCGGCCTCACGCTGAGCAGAGTGACGAGCGATAGCAAGGAACGCAGTCGAAGCGGCGCTGTATCGAGACCAACAATAAACAGTGATCGTTGAGAGTGTAGTCTCGATACGTCCTGCGAAAATCAGTCAGGACGACCCTTCGACAAGCTCAGGACAACGCTCGACCGTCGGTGATTCCCTGGAACCTGTCCATAATTGTCTGTTATTGTATAATAATCGTATGGTCACTCGCGCGCAAGAACTGCCATCCTGGAAACTGGATGAGTATCGCAAAACAGCGATACGCCGTCAAAAAGTACGTATTTCCAAGGTTAAAACACGAAGAGA
This sequence comes from Anaerolineales bacterium, assembly GCA_036833655.1. Taxonomy (GTDB): domain Bacteria; phylum Chloroflexota; class Anaerolineae; order Anaerolineales; family Villigracilaceae; genus Defluviilinea. Next base: position 400 of record DAITPI010000379.1, read on the forward strand.
AAAGGCATGGAAGCTGGCCAGAAAAGCAGCAAAACTTTTGCGAGAGCAGTATCAGGCAAAAAGGGTAGCGGTTTTTGGCTCCTTACTTTACGAAACACGCTTTACTCGCTGGTCAGATGTTGATATTGCTGCCTGGGGGATTCCTTCAGATCAAACCTTTCGAGCCATCGGCGCCGTGATGGACCTCGACCCCTCTTTCGAGATCAATCTGGTTGATGTGAATACTTGTTCCCCCACCCTCTTAAGTGCCATCGAGCAAGAGGCCGTTGACCTATGATTGAAAGCTATGTTGTCTTAGCCGAGCGCATCCGAAAAGAATTGGATGATATCGAGAGACTGGTTGCACGCGCGAATCGAGCACTATCAACAGCAAACAGGAGCCCACAGGATGCGGATCTATTTCTTGACTCAGCATCTCTGAACATGCATGATATCTATTCGGGTTTCGAAAGGGTATTCAGGCAAATTGCTGCTACGGTGGATGGAACAGTTCCGGGAAGTACTGAATGGCATCGCGAGTTATTGGAGCAGATGGGATTGGATCTGCCCAAGGTTCGGCCGCCAGTCCTAACATTGGAGTCGCTCCGCAGACTTGATGAGTACTTAAGATTTCGCCATGTCGTTCGGAACGTGTATACGTTTTCTCTTGATCCTGAACGCATTGGTAGGCTTGTGGTGGAATTAGAGCCTGTTTTTCAGCAAGTCAAGCAGGAACTATATGCATTTGCAGACTTTCTCGAAACAGTAAGTGGGAAGTAACAATACTCGCGCCGGGGGATTTTTTGGCTCATGGACGTAAATTGCTGCACAAACGAATATCTTGAGGATTATCGGCTGTACCGTTAATGTTATATTCTTTTATCTCCACCTTCCGTACTTTCTCAAGCCAACCATGGCGACCGCCTTGAAGATAGCCCCAATTCGATGGTCCTGTTCGCCAATCCCAGTCCCAAAGGCGCAGGTCGTGAGACCTGCGCCAGCATGTGAAGATTACGGCTTCTCCAGCCCATGCGCCGTCAACAACTCTTCGTTTTCCAAGATATTCCGGGTGGGTCCATCGGCGACAATCTGGCCTTCATCCATGACGATGGTGCGCGGGAACAGCTCCTCCACCAGCCGCATGTCGTGGGTGGAGACCAGCATGCTGATCGGCAGATCGCGCAGCAGATTGATCAGTGTCCGGCGGCCGCGCGGGTCCAGTCCGGCCGACGGCTCGTCGAGGATCAAGATCTGCGGCTTCATGGAAAGGACCGTTGCGATGGCGATCCGCTTCTTCTCGCCCACGCTCAGGTGGTGGGAGAGGCGGTCCCGGAACGCGGTCATCCTCACGGCCTCGAGCGCAGTGTTGACGCGGCGCTCCACCTCCTCGCGCGGCAGGCCCATATGGAGGGGACCAAACGCCACGTCCTCGAACACGGTCGGGGAGAAGAGTTGGTCATCCGGGTTCTGGAAGACCAGCCCGACCATGGCGCGAATCGCCGGTAGGTTGTCACGAGTCAACCGATTGCCCCCCACTGTCACTTCGCCCTGCGCGTGCATGGAGGCCCGGGCACCTTGCGGGAGGATCCCGTTCAGGTGCAGCATCAGCGTGGACTTTCCAGCGCCGTTCGGTCCCACCAAGGCGACCTTCTCTCCTTCGCACATTTGGAAGGAGACGCCTCGCAGGGCAGGATGGCCGTCATGATAGGAAAAATGTAGATCACGAGCCTGTAAAACGTTTGTCATAGTCGCCCCACGATTTGAAGGATAAGGATGGCAAGCAACGCCAGCGCTACGGTAAGGTAATCGCGGCGGCGCAGCTCATGCGGATTGATGGTCTCCATGCGACCGGCGTAGCCGCGCGCCAGCATGGCATTGTAGACGCGGTCGCTACGCTCATAGCTGCGCAGGAAGAGCTGTCCCGCCATGTGCCCGGCAATCTGCGCCCGCCAGGCAACACTCCTGCCTGAGCGGGCGCCGGGTATAGCGGTCGCCAGCGCCGCCGAGCGCGATTCGCGCGCCCGCATCAGACGAAAGACCTCGTCCGCCAGCACAAAGAGATAGCGATACAGGAAGGCAATGATCGTCGTCAGGATGGACGGCACGCGCAGATGCTCGAGGGCATGGATAATATCCGGGAAGCGCGCGACCGCCACCAGCAGGATCGCCATCTGCACCGACAGCCACGAGCGGATGAGGATGCTGACGAAGCGCAGCAACCCGGCATCCGTGATGGTCACGTCCCAGAAAAGAAAGTGGAAAGAGGAAAGAGGTTTTCCCGGGATGGAAAAAAGCACGGTGATCGCGATCAGCGCGAACGGCAGCGCGACCAGGGAGCGTTTGAGGGTAAAGCCAAGGCCCAGGCCGGAGAGCCAGTTGGCAAACAGGAGGAACAGCCAGGCGAGCCCAAAGGCAATCCAGGCTCCATCCGGCAGCAGGGCGTTCGAGAGGATGAACGCGACGGTGACCACCACCTTCACCCGCGGGTCGAGCCGGTGGAGGAAGCTCTCCGTTTCGTGATAACGATCGAATGCGTCGAAATGCATCTCACAATTTCCGATTTACGATGTTCGAATTCCGATTATCGGATTTCGATCTACGACTTTGCCTTCAAGCCCTGCCCGATCAGGACGATGATCGCGCCAACGACCGCCAGCCCGATGCCACCGGCTGCGATCTTCGACAGGGAAGCAGATCCAAAGAAAGGAATCGTATAACCCGCCAGGGGTCCTTTACCGGTTTGCGCCAAACCAAGGAATCCGAGATCCGTCGCGACCCGGTTCAGCCCATCCGGGTCGGCGGAGGCGAGAGGCGAGAGCAGCACCACCGCCAGCGAGATCAGCAGGCCCGCGAGCACCCAGCCACGACCTCCGCTGGCAGAGGCAGAATTCTCACCAATCAGGTCGGGTCGCGTCTGGAAGATCAATGCCAGCGCGGCGACGGTAATAAGCGCCTCGCCGATGCCGATCACGGCATGGACGGTCAGCATGGTGGGGATCACGACCTGCAGCTGCGAGGTGCCGCTCAGCCAGAGCTGCAGGGAGGTAAACAGAGCCCCTGCCATGACCGAAAGCCAGGCGGCAGCCCCCGCAACACCCAGTTTGAGCGTTCGGCTGCCCGTTGAGGAAACGCTGCGATACAGGCCATACCCGATCGCCACGGTGATCAAACCCATGTTGAGAATGTTGGCGCCCATCACGACGAGACCGCCATCCTGAAACAGCAACGCCTGGACCGCGATGACCGCGGTCATCACGAGCATGGCAGCCCACGGACCGAGCGTGATCGCTGCCAGTGTCCCGCCGAGCAAGTGACCTGAGGTTCCCCCTGCCACAGGGAAGTTGATCATCTGCGCGGCGAAGATAAACGCTGCCATCACGCCCATGAGCGGAATCTGCCGCTCGCCGAGCGCTTTGTTGGAGCGCGAGATCGCAATACTCAACGTGATGGCGCTGATCAGCCAGCAGACCAGGGAAACCGTGATACTCAAAAAACCATCCGGGATGTGTAACGGTGCAGGCGCGTAATGCATATTCAACTCTCCTGATTCGAAGCTCGTTGACAACCGGAACAGAGGCCAAAGAAGGTCATATGACTGTCAATACGCAAATATCCGGTTGCCGATTCTAATTTACGATACAGGCTTTCCAGCAGGCTGTGCTCTACCTGGACCTCGTTCCCGCACCGGCGACAGACGATATGATGGTGATCGTTCCCGGCGATCTCATACATCAGGTGACCGCCGTTGGTCCGGGCCGGCCGCGCCAGACCATTCTCCGCCAGGAACTCAAGGGTGCGATAGACGGTTGGCTCGGTGAGGCCGGGCAGCTCGCGCTTCGCTTGCCTGTACACTTCACCGGGGGATAAGTGCGTCCCGGCGTGGTACAGGACATGCAGAATCGCCAGGCGCTGAGGCGTCATGCGATAACCGCGGGCGCGGAGCTGAGGGGTGTATTGAGCAGCACAGGACATAGGAAACCTTATTGCAACTTCTTGCAATAGCTACAGATTCAGTATGCCACAGACTGGGGATTCTTACCTTGGAATGACCTAAGCGCTACAGATGTTGCTGAAGAGAAACAATGCCACCCAGGAGCTCTTCTACATCATTTCAAATATCCTGCACAGATTCTGTGTAGGAAAGATCAAGGCTCCCAGAAGAATGGCATCAAAGCATAGATATACGGCTTGCCATTCACGTACTCGAAGCCCATCACCCACGTATACCAGTCCATGT
>DAITPI010000380.1:0-4599 GCA_036833655.1 Anaerolineales bacterium
TGCCACCCGCAAAAGAGTGCTGGCCGCCGCAAGAAAACTCAACTATTCCCCCAACGTCGCCGGCAAAAAACTTGTCAGTGGAAAATCGTATACGATCGGACTGGTCCTGTGCCAGTCCCCTGAGCAGATTTTCACGGATGCCTTCCTGCCTCAGGTGATCCTGGGCGTGGAACAGGCAGCCATGCAGCAGGGATTCCACGTCCTGTTGAAACCTGTTGACCCGAACGACACCGGAGGCTATGCACGCTTGATAACAGAAAATCATGTCGATGGTATTTTGTTATCCGGTCCACGCGCGGACGATGCAGCGCTGATGAGCCTGCACCAGCAGCGCGTTCCGATCCTGCTCATGGGACAGCTGCCCTCCACAGACATTCCTTTTGTGGATGTGGATGCCACAGCCGGCGCGCAGCTGGCGGTCAACCACCTGATCGAGCGCGGTCACCGGCGCATTGGCATGATCACGAATGCCCCGCTCGATTACACCTCCGCCCAGCAGCGCCGGGATGGCTATCTGGAAGCGCTCAAGAAGGCAAAGCTTTCCGCAAAGAAAACGTTGATCCGTGAAGGCAATTACACGCCTGCCAGCGGTTTCCAGGCAATGCGAGACTTGCTTGCGCTGGGGCAGCCGCTGACCGCGGTATTTGTCGCCAGCGATGTCGTCGCTATCGGCGCGATTCGGGCGATCAAGGAAGCTGGCTTGCGCATCCCACAAGATATCGCCGTCGTCGGGTTCGACGACATTCCTCTTGCAGAGTATTACGACCCCCCTCTTACTACTGTCCGCTTACCTGCCTTTGGCCTCGGCTGGGCCGGTGGAGAACGTTTGATCCGCATTATTCAAGGCGAGCGATTGAACGACGCCTCGTTGCTGCTGGAATCCAAGCTGATCGCCAGACAATCGAGTATGTAGCTTCATCGTTCAGAGCAAAGGAACGCTCTCGTTCTGTTTCCGGTTTAGTAACACGTGTTAGTAAAGGAGGTGATGCTGCTCTACATTCTCATGCGAACGCGTTCGATATGTGTTGAATCGACCAAATCAAACTAGGAGAAGAAGGAAATGTCTAAATTCAGCAAGATGTTAGGCCTGCTTGTGCTCTTCACGCTGCTTCTGACAGCATGCGGCGGCGGACAGGCAACGGAAGCACCTGCGACACAGGCGCCAACCGTCGAGATGACGGAAGCTCCCACAGAAGCGCCTACCGAAGCAGCAACGGAAGCCCCCACCCAGGCGCCCACGACCGGCGAGATCGACTGCATGGGCGCGCAGCAGGGCGACGAGATTAGCATGCTCTACCAGTGGTCGGGTGTTGAAGAGTCAGCCCTCAACCAGGTGTTGCAGCCGCTCCTGGATGCCTGCGGGATTGTGCTGAAGCCCGAGTCCACGCGCGATCAGGCGCTGCTCGATACACGCGTCCAGGCGGGAACGCCACCCGATGTTGCGTTCTGGCAGGTCGCTCAGCTCGTGCAGTACGAAGATAAGTTGAAGACCATGGACAGCCTCGGCGCCGATAAGAGCAGCTACAGCGATTTCTTCCTCGCTCCCGTGACCGTGAACGGAAAGTGGCTGGGGCTGCCGATCAAAGCGGATGTGAAGTCGATCATCTGGTACAGCCCCGCCAACTTCGAGGCGCTGGGCTATGAAGTGCCGACCACCTGGGATGAACTCGACGCCCTCGTCGAAAAAATGGTAGCCGATGGAAACGTACCCTGGAGCATGGGATTTGGCTCGGGCGACGCCACCGGCTGGACAGGGACGGACTTCATCCAGGATATCATGCTCGTCCAACAGGGCCCCGACTTCGTCAATGGCATCATTGATGGAAGCGTTCCCTACAATGATCCGGGCGTGAAGCAAGCATATGAGACCTACGGCAAGTGGGCGATGGATCCGAAATACACGGTGGGCGGCGCGGAAGGCACGGTTTCCACACCGTTCCTCGAGGCAATCTATAAGCCCTTCGCGGATCCCCCGGAAGCCATGATGGTCAAGCAGTCCGGTTTTGCCGGCGGTGAGATCGCCAAGCAGTTCCCGGACCTCAAGCAAGGCACCGACTATGACTTCTTCGTGGTGCCAGGCATTCAGGGTCTGCAAGGCTCCGTCGAGCCGATGATGGCGTTCAGCGATAAGCCAGCGGTCAAGGCACTGGTTGCCTATCTTTCCTCTGCGCAAGGCGGTGCAAACTGGGCTGGTGCGACCTTTGGCCTCTCCCCCAACAAGGGCGCGGCGGGAAACTACACCGACCCGGCTCTGCAGAAGCTCGGCGATGCGATTGCCTCCACGCAGGGATTCACGACCGACATCGGCGATACGATCCCGGGCGGCTTTGGCTCGGCTGAGTTCCAGGGCGTGAGCGAATACGTCAACGGCGGCGATCTGGATTCTATCCTCGACAATCTCGCCAACGCTCAGGCGGACGGGTTGAAGAAGTAGAACGATTTTTTGTTGGGGACGTCTCGTGTGAGACGTCCCCACACTTTTTCTGAAGAATGCGATGACATCGCAAAACGGTTTAACGCTTGTCTCGTAGGCAATTAAACTCTTCCAATGCGTTCAAATGCTGAGTTGAAATAGTTATGCGGCACTTTGGAGAGGACGGGCGCGGGCAAGCGCTTGCAGATGTCATCCCTGGCTCTCTTTCTACAGATCACGAAGGAGGATAAGATGGCCACACCGCAGGATATCTCGAAACCTGCCACAACACCCGAAGTGGCTGTGCGAAGGAAACCGGCGAGAGTATCTTCCGCGCCGCCGGTCCCGGAGATCATGAAGCAGGGGGCTCTGACGCCCTGGCTTTATCTGTTACCCGCACTGATCGTGATGGCGTTCTTCATCGTCTATCCGATGGTCAACACAATTGCCCTGAGCTTCCAGAACAAGGATGGCACCGCCTCCGCTGCCACGACATGCCGGGAGGGCAATCCCTGCTGGGGCATCTTCGAAAACTACCGCTATGCGCTGACGGCCGAGCTGAACACCAGCTCCCCCGGGGCGTTATGGAAATCGTTCTGGAGCTCCTCGTACGGTAATACTATCAAATGGATCATCGTGATGGTCTTCGGAACGGTCTCCATCGGGTTGGGGTTTGCGGTGCTGGCGGATCGGGTGAAATATGAGGCCCTGGCAAAAGCGATCCTGTTCATGCCAATGGCCATCTCGTTCGTGGGCGCAGGCGTCATCTGGAAGTTTGTCTATGACTATGGCAGCGGGCAGACCCAGATCGGCTTGTTGAATTCCATCATCACCTCGCTGGGCGGAAAGCCGGTTCCCTGGCTTTCCACGGTCCCGATCAACACCTTTATGATCATCATCGTGGGCATCTGGATCTGGTCAGGCTTCTGCATGACGATCCTGGCAGCGGCATTGAAATCGGTGCCCGATGAGATCCTGGAGGCCGCCCGGGTGGATGGCGCCACCGAATGGACGGTCTTCTGGAAGATCATGGTACCCATCATCCTCCCCACCATTACGGTGGTCGTGACGACCATGGTGATCAACGTGTTGAAGCTGTTCGACCTGGTATATGTAATGACAGGCGGCAACTTCCAGACGGACGTGATCGCCAACCGCATGTACACCGAGATGTATAAGAACTTCAATATTGGCCGCGGCACGGCGGTGGCGGTCGTCCTCGTCCTGGCGATCATTCCATTCATCTACTTTAACGTAAAGCGCTTCCTGGCGCAGGAGGCAATGCGATGAACAAGGACAGGGTCAACAAGCTGCTCAACAAGATCCCCACGCACGCGATCATTCTCCTGACGATGGCGATCTGGATCATCCCGACGGTGGGATTGCTGGTGACGTCGCTACGACCTCCGGAGGCCGTTCGAAGCTCGGGTTGGTGGACAGTCTTCAACCCGCAGACCGTCGGCGGACCCTACGCGCAGTACTGCGCCGAGTGTCACGGCGCTGATGGCAAAGCACTCCCGCAGGCCGATCTCACAAACCCGGAACTAATTGCCAAGTACCCGCGCTCTCTACAACTGCTGGCGATGCTCCGCAAGGACATCAACGGTCAGCCGCACATGGGAGACAAGCCGCTCCCCGGTCCTCAGGAAGCCGCGGAAATCGCGAGCTATCTGAAGCAGGGCGGGCAGCAGGCTGCCTCGCAATTCACCATCAACAACTATATCGATGCGCTGGTCGGCTACCGCGGGCAGAATACGTATCGAGCCGATTGTGCCGCCGGGACACAACCGCCGGACATCAGCTGTACGTCTCGCGATATCCTGAACCCGCGCGGCATGGGCCGGGCATTCATCAACAGCCTGCTGGTGACCATACCTGCGACGATCCTGCCAATCCTGTTTGCGGCCTTCGCCGGCTATGCATTTGCCTGGCTGGACTTCAAGGGCCGCTTCCTGCTCTTTGCCCTGCTGGTGGGACTGCAGGTTGTGCCCCTGCAGATGACATTGGTCCCGATCTCCCGCTTTTACGCGCAGCTCGGACTCAACGGCACGTTCCTTGGCGTCTGGCTCTTCCACACAGGCTTTGGCATGCCCTACGCCATCTACCTGATGCGCAACTTCCTGGGCAGCCTGCCGCGCGATTTGTTCGAGTCTGCCTATCTGGATGGCGCTTCCCACTGGACGGCT
>DAITPI010000381.1:0-4581 GCA_036833655.1 Anaerolineales bacterium
CGCCCTGGTCGCAGCCTGCATGCCGAGTCTGCGCCTGACCGGCCTGGTCATGGTCCTCGTGGGACTCTTCTCGATCAATTTCTCGTCGCTCGGCAACAGCCTTTTGCAATTGGAAAGCTCGTCGCAGATGCGCGGGCGGGTGATGTCCTTCTGGGCGATTGCCTTTCTCGGTTCGACCACCATCGGCGCGCCGCTTGTCGGCTGGTTTGCCGGGGTCGCCGGGGCACGCGCAGGATTAGCACTCGGTGGAGTAGCCGCCCTGGCTGCGTCCGCTCTGGGGGCGCTTGCCCTGGGTGAGCGGCAAAGAAAAGGCATCAGAGGTAAACTATGAATGCCTCTCCGAACATACGGGAGCCATGAAATGAAAATCACCGACAACGTCTTTGTCATTCCCGGCGTGACCGCAAACTGCTACCTGATCACTGACCTCGATGGCATGACTGTCATCGATGCCGGTCTCCCGGGCAGTCACAAAAAGATCCTGGCTTACCTTGCCAGCCTGGGAAAGTCCGCCCAGCAGGTGAAGCGGATCGTGATTACGCATGCCGATCTGGATCATTATGGCGGCCTGGCTGCCCTGCAAGAGGCGACCGGGGCGCGGACCTTCGCCAGCCAGGTCGAGGCGCAGGCGATGGCAACCGGCAAGTCCTCGCGTGAGATCAAAACCAGTGGATTTTCACTCCGGGGAGTCCTTTTCGCGCTGGTGCGTCCCTTCCTGAAGGCCACACCTTTCCAGGTGGACCAGGTCCTTGCGGAAGGTCAAACGCTTCCAGCCCTGGGTGGTTTGCGGGTGCTGGAGACCCCGGGGCATACGCCGGGTCACCTCTCGCTGTTTGCGCCGGTAGCCGGGGTGTTGTTCTGCGGCGACTCGATGGTCGCCGATCGAACAGGCTTGAAGGGCTCGCGGCCCGGTGTTACATGGGATGCGGATCAGGCACGCCTCTCCGAGAGAAAACAAGCTGCGCTCGGCGCGCGGATCGTCTGCTCTGGTCACGGTCCCGTGGTCCGGGACGCTGCCGGCAAGTTCCCAACTGAGGATGGAGGGACTGGATGAAGCAAAACTCGCGGGTAGCCTTGTTGGTTCTATTCCCTGCCCTGATCCTGTCCATCTCCTGCGTACTCTTTTATCCTGCTGGCGGAGCGCTCCAATTTCAGCCTGAAGAGCTTCCGGATGCCCGTCTGGGCGTGGAGTACGAGACGAAAATCCATGTGACCGAGAACCGGACGCCGGTCGGCGATTTCGGCCTCTCGAAAGGAGCGCTGCCCGCCGGGCTCGAGCTGATCAAAGTGGAAGGCGAAGACGATACGGCAAAAATCAGCGGCATGCCGCGCGAGGCCGGGACCTTCACGTTCACGGTCAGCGTATGGTGCTACGGGACGAATGTTTCCGGGCAGACGGGGGAGAAGGAATATGCGCTCGTGGTCGGTGAATGAACGGACGATGTTTTTCAGTGCCTGCCAAATACGGCAGGCATTTTCCTTAGTGGGCGAAGCTCTCCAGCCAGAGGACTGCCACTATAGGGACGATCCAGGCGATTACCTGGAGCGCCAGTACGATCAACGAGTGCCGTGGCTCCCTGGGCAGCCACTTGATCGCGAAGCAGGCAGCGATGGGCAACTCTGCCAGCATAATCAGCTGAAAGATACGGGCAGGCGCTCCTTCGTCCTGGTGATAGCCGGTCCCGGCGATCGATGCATATGCCAGCAGCAGCGCCAGCGCCGCGCCTGACATCGCAAGCGGAATCCAGGCACTCGGCTGCCTGAGCAGGGAATTGTCTTTCATCGCATCCGTCCTTCTCGAGAGAATTATACATCTTCGGGTTCTCATTCTCGATCTGAGACTCTCCATTCTACAATTGACACCGGGAAGCATTTTGACTACCATCGCCTGTGTGCAAGTGCGTTGCCAATTGGGACCATTTATCCGTAACTTTCGATGGAGCTATCTATGGATTGGAGATCGATCTTTGTACCTGACGTGCATTTAGCGGAAATCGTCCTGCGTGGCTCGGTCATGTACCTTGCCCTGTTCGTGATGCTGCGCGTGATCCTCAAGCGCCAGACGGGCACGCTCGGGACAACGGATCTTCTATTGATCACCCTTATTGCCGATGCTTCCCAGAATGCGATGGCGGGCGAGTACACTTCGATTGCAGATGGGATCGTGCTGGTGGCGACGATCATCTTCTGGAATTATGCCTTCGACTGGCTGAGCTTTCGCTATGAATGGTTCAGCCGTCTCACCGAGCAGCCCCCGCTGCCTCTGATCCGCAATGGCCGGATGCTGCGCAAGAATATGCGTCGCGAGCTGATCACCGAGGACGAGCTGATGATGGAGCTGCGCAAGCAGGGCTTGAAAGATGTCTCGCGGGTGAAGGAGGCTTCTATCGAAAGCGATGGTCGCATCAGCGTGATCGAGAACCGGCAGAAACGCCATGAGCCGGAGGAGCGAAAAGGTGCCTGATCGATAGAGACCCTAAAGGTTTTCATTCTGAACGATAAGCTCGGGATGCCAGTGGAGATCGCCTGCTATTTTCCGAGCGGCGTTCGCCGGGTAAACCTTTAGGGTCTGCGTAGGAGGATCATGAAAGCCGCCGTTTTCTATCATTGTGGGGATGCCAGCCAGATCCAGATCGCGGATGTGCCCGAGCCGCCGATCGGACCCGGGCAGGTGCGCGTGCGGGTGCGCGCCAGCGCATTCAACCACCTGGAGCTCTGGTCCCTGCACGGGCCGGCAGACGAGAGCTACCACTTCCCGATGTGGACCGGCTCAGACATCGCCGGTGTAATCGAAGCCCTTGCCCCGGGTGTGAGCGGCTGGGCTCTGGGTGACGCAGTCGTCGTCAACCCCTCGCTCTCCTGCGGCAAGTGCCCGCGTTGCCGGGAGGGGGAGGTCAGCCAGTGTGACGATTACGATATCCTCGGGAGCGCGGGGCAGGGCGGCAATGCGGAGCTGGTCGCTGTGAATGCAGATAAGCTCATGCGCCTCCCTGCGGGCTTCTCGTTTGTCAGCGCTGCCGCGGCTCCGCTGGCGTACCAGACAGCCTGGCGGGCGGTGGTCACGCGTGCGAGCGTCCAGCCGGGAGAGGATGTGCTGGTGCTCGGAGCGAGCGGCGGGGTCGCGGCCGCAGCGATCCAGATCCTCAAGTGGATCGGCGCACGCGTCTTTGCGATCACGAGCTCGCCCGAAAAGGTGGAGAAAGCTTGCAGCATCGGCGCGGACTTCGGACTCGACCGGACGGCTGGAGATCCTTTCGAGGAGGTGCGTCGTCTCACCGACGGGTGCGGCGTGGATGTGGTCGTTGAGAACACGGGCGCTGCTACCTGGTCTCAGTCGCAGAAGATCCTGCGCAAGGCGGGGCGAATCGTGACCTATGGCCGCACGACCGGGCGTCAAGCCACGACCAACCTTTCCCTGTTGTTCTGGAACGAACAAACCCACATCGGCTCGACGATGGGCAGCCTGAGCGACTTCCGGACCGTGATGGAACACGTTTTCCGCGGGGAGATCACGCCGGTCATCGATTCAGTCTACCCGCTCGAGCAGGCGGGCGAGGCATACGCCCGCTATGAGCGCGGCGAGCAGTTCGGCAAGATCGTTCTGCAGGTCAGCCAGTAGGGGAACAGCCAGACGAGCCACGGCAAGTCAACGGAGGTCTCTATGAGAAAGGCTCAGTTCAACACCCGCGATATCCGTCCGGGCATGGCGCCGGGCATCGAGCACGATGAGATCGCCGCTCTTCCAGGCGGGCACGAGCCGGCGACCATTACTTGCACCGACTACAGCGCCGCCAACGTCCTGGTGCAGGATGTCGAGGCCCTGAGCGACTTTCTGGCGCACCACCGGCCCGAGTGGTCCGCCGTGCGCTGGATCAGCGTGGTGGGACTTTCGGATATGCGCGCCATCCACGCCCTGGCGACCAAGTATGACCTGCATCCACTGGCTGTCGAGGATGTGCTGCACGCCCGGCAGCGACCGAAGGTGGAGTCGTACGGGGGTGAGGAGAGCGAGTTCCTGGCGCGGCTGTTCATCGTCACGCGCATGCTTTTCGTACAGGACGGCAAGCTGCAGCACGAGCAGTTTTCCGTTTTCGTGGGCCATAGTACGGTGCTCACGTTTCAGCGGAGCCATGGCGACCGGTGGGACTCGATCCGCCAGCGCATCAGCATGAAGGGCTCGCGCCTGCGCGGTAACGATGCCAGCTTCCTCGCCTACTCCCTGCTCGATACCGTCGTGGACAGCTGTTTCCCGCTCCTGGAGCTGTACAGCGACCGCGCTGAGGAGCTGGAGGCGCTCATCCTGGAGGATTCCAAGCCCAGCCTGCTGAACGAGATCCACCAGCTCAAGCGGGATCTGCTCCTGCTGCGCTGGGTGCTCTGGCCGCTGCGGGAGGTGGTGCAGGCGCTCCAGCGGGATCCGCACGAGTGCATGAGCGATACCACCCGCGTCTACTTACGTGACCTGTATGACCACGTGATCCAGCTCATCGAGATTATAGAAACCTACCGCGAGATCGCCAGCGACCTGACCGAGACCTACATGTCCTCCGTCTCGAACCGCATGAACGAGATCATGAAGGT
>DAITPI010000382.1:0-4566 GCA_036833655.1 Anaerolineales bacterium
CCGCCGGGGTACGAGACCTGGATCCACTCCCGGCCGGGGGAAATGCCAAGGGCTGGCACAACGTCCCCCGGATTGAGCTGCCCGACGATCGGGTAATCACGGGTACTCGGTCCACTGCGCACATTGATCGGATCGCTGTATGTAACTGTTACAAATATCCCGGTTGGGGTCGATACATCCTGATAGGCGCCAGCCTGCTCCGCGGAGAAGAAGGTTGCCGCACCCAGGATCGCGACCAGAATCGCCCCCACATATGCCTTAAACCAAAGTTGTCTCATTGCGTAGATATTCTTGAGAGATGAAACACGACGACAGATCGTCGTCGCTGATAAAGCGGATTATAATCGAAAACATGGACCGACGAATCTTTCACGGCAACATCAAACCGAATGACATCGCAAACGCCCTGATGGCGGAGTTCAACCGGGGCAACCTGCACGCCCAGGTTCTGGGGAATAACGACAAAATGGCAGTCCAGATCGCCACCCGGGACGGCTCGCAATCTGGCGGTCAGACCGCTCTGACGATCAGTATCCAGACTGTGGAAGATGGCGTTATGATCGAAATGGGCCAGCAAGCATGGCTGGGGGTCGCGGCTAGCCTCGGGCAGACGGCCTTCTGGGCGCTGCGTAACCCGCTGAGCCTGCTCGGCCGGCTCGACGATTTGGCGCAGGATATCGAGAACATGCAACTCAGCGAGAGGACCTGGAAGGTCATCGACCGCACGATGACCGCTCTCAAAGCCTCGTATTCCCTATCCGAGAAGCTGGCGCGCAGCGTCTGCGAATACTGCGGCTGCGCCAACCCGGTCGGCGAGGCAAGCTGCCTGTCCTGTGGCGCGCCGATGGGTGAGGCGCACCCCACAACCTGCGGAAACTGTGGTTTCGTGGTCAGCGCGGAAGAGGCGGTCTGCCCCAACTGCGGCAAGAAACTCCATTAATCTATTTGACCTTGCATTTAGAAAAACAATCTGCAAACCATCTGGCTTGCAGATTTTTCGTCTCGCCTCTATAATAACCAGGTCTGGACAGGAGTGTCAGGGTTTTCACAATGTTACGACTCGATCAACTGGAAGCAAAGATACAGAGATTGGTGGAAGATCAGCTGGCAAGCATCCTGCCTGGCATCAAACTGGAAGACCGGATCATCCAGCGCCTGGCAATGGCTGTGCGTGAAAACATCGTGCAGCAAAAAGATGACCGGGCGATTGCCCCGAATGAGTTCACATTAATCGTTTCGACCGATAGCTCTCCCATGTGGAAGGAACCGAGCACCGTCGAGGCACTGCGCAAGATCATCGTCACTGCTGCGCGGGATGTCGGGCTGCGATTCACCACACAGCCAAACATCATTATCACTACGGATGACTCGTTCTCTGCGGAGGAGATCCGGGTGATCGCCTCGCACAGGCTGGAGCCGGTCGCCGATACACAGGGAATGCAAATGACCACGACAAATGATGAAATTGAGGCAGGGGATAACATTCCCGAGAACGCTTTCCTGATCATCGAGGGCATCAAAGTCCACCCGCTCAACCAACCGGTGGTCAACATCGGGCGCCGCCTCGAGAACCAACTGGTCATCGATGACCCGCGCGTTTCGCGCAATCATGCGCAGCTCCGCGCGATCAAGGGTCGCTTTGTCCTGTTCGATCTGAACTCCACGGGCGGAACGTTTGTGAACGGACAACGTACCAGCCAGACCGTGCTGTATCCCGGCGATGTGATTTCGCTGGCAGGCGTCGCATTGATCTTTGGGCAAGACAACCCGCCGCCCCGTCCCGACCTCGCGAACACAGCCCCGCTGGAGGGTGGCGACCCGGGCACAAGCGAAAGGCCAACGGCAACGCTCGAGCAAAGGACGGTGGACCTCAAGCTACCCAAACAGAGCGAAGACCCCGACGATCAATGATTGCCACCACCGTCCTGATTCTGAGACTCGCCCTGGCGTTCGCGTTGTATGCATTTCTCGGGTGGGCGCTCTGGACTCTTTTACAGGAACTTAAACAACAGGGGGACAGGCTTTCGGCACAAAAGCAACCCGAGATCACTCTCTCCATCCAGGCAGATCAGGGTCAGGAGACGATCCGTCGCTTCTCCCAGCCCGAGATCATGATCGGGCGTGACCCGAACTGTGACCTGGCAATGATGGATGAAGCGCTTTCGGCGCACCATGCCCGGCTGGCTTATCACCATGGCCAGTGGTGGCTGGAAGATCTCAACTCCACAAACGGCACATTCCTCAATCGCGAGCGATTAACCACTGCCGCGGTCGTCATCACCGGCGACCGGTTCAAATGCGGCAACACCGTCTTCGGCATTGAGGTGGGAAACGGCGACGGGCTTTCCGCAGCGCAGGTACTTTGATTGGGAGGTCGAGCATGGCCGAACATGTCAATCTTGCTGTCATCGGCGGTTCGGGTCTTTACGAGATGCCAGGTCTGCAGGAGACCCGCGAGCAACAAATCGATACACCGTTTGGAAAGACGAGTGCGCCTGTTGTTGTTGGCACTCTGGAAGGCGAGCGTGTGGCGTTCCTGGCGCGACACGGGATCGGACATCATCTCACGCCGGGCGAAGTGCCTTATCGCGCCAATATCTACGCCCTGAAGTCGCTAGGCGCGGAGCGCATCGTCAGCATCAGCGCCTGTGGCTCGCTGCAGGAGGTGTTCGCCCCCGGTCACATTGTGATCCCGGACCAGATCTACGATAACACCCATGGACGGGCACGTTCGTTCTTCGGAGGCGGGCTGGTCGCTCATGTGAGCGTTGCCCATCCGTTTTGCGAAGATCTCTCGAATCAGTTGGAGTCCGCGGTTCGCCAGGCAGGCGGGGTCACGCACCGGGGCGGCTCCTTTATCACGATCGAAGGTCCGCGCTTCTCTACCAGAGCCGAATCCAACACTTACCGCGCATGGGGCATGTCCATCGTCGGCATGACCGCCTCCCCTGAGGCGTTCCTGGCGCGGGAGGCCGAGATCTGCTATGCCACGATGGCACACGTCACCGATTACGATGTATGGCACGAGAGCGAAGCGCCGGTCACTGTGGAAATGGTGATCCGGACCCTGCACAAGAATACGGCGATGGCCCAGGAGGCGGTCCGCCTGCTGGCTGGCAGCCTCAAGCACGAACGGGATTGCGACTGTGAGCATGCGCTTGCGGCAGCATTGATTACACGCAAGGATGCCATCCCCGCGGAGGCCCGGGAGCGCTTGGACCTGCTCGTCCGGAAATATATCGAGTGAAATCCCGCAGAACGATCCAGCCCGAACACGCATGAACCGAGTCATCCAGGCCAACCTGCTCAAGCTGGCGGCCGTTTTCCTCTTTCTCCAGACCGTGATCATTACGCTTGCCCCCGCGGTACGCCTGCGATCCTGGGATGTGGAGTTGCGCTGGTCGCAATGGGTGGCGCTTGTGCTGTGGGGACTTTTTGTCCTGCGCATCCATCAATCCATTTTGCAGGAGCTGCCAGATGCCGATCCCTACCTGTTCCCAGCGACCGCGTTCCTGAGTGGCTGGGGCATGCTGACCGTCTGGCGCCTGGATGCCGGTTTCGGCGCGCGGCAGGCTCTCTGGCTCGGTGTCAGCGTAGTGGCGCTCCTGCTCGGGTTGCGCCTGCCGAGCACCCTCGATTTCATCCGCAAATACAAGTACCTGCTATTGAGCGGCGGCTTGCTGCTCACGGCATTTACTCTGATATTCGGCACCAATCCAGCCGGCTATGGTCCGCGTCTGTGGCTGGGCTGCTGCGGCGTGTACTTCCAACCCTCCGAGCCGCTCAAGCTGCTGCTGGTTGCCTACCTGGCGGCCTATCTTGCAGACAGGCTGGCGATTAATCTGAATCCATTCCCGCTCATCTACCCGACGCTTCTGTTGAGCGGTATCGCGATCTTGCTATTGCTCTTCCAGCGCGACCTGGGGACGGCGTCGATCTTCCTCGCCCTTTACACGATCATCATCTACCTGGCAACCGGCCGGCGACGGACTATCCTGATCAGCCTTGGGGTGCTGTTGTTTATGGGAGTCGCCGGGTATTATCTGATCGACATCATCCGCATCCGGATCGATTCCTGGATCAACCCGTGGATTGACCCGGGCGGCGTCTCGTACCAGATCATCCAGTCCGTCCTGGCAATCGCCAACGGCGGCGTGGAGGGACGCGGTCCGGGACTGGGAAGCCCCGCTCTCGTGCCGGTTGCCATCTCCGATTTTATTTTCGCCGCGATCGCCGAGGAGACCGGTTTGATCGGGACGGTTGGCTTAATGGCAACCTTCGGGATCGTGCTGATGCGTGGCTTACGGATCGCCCTGCGCGCCCCGGATATGTTCCGCCGCCTGCTGGCTGCGGGCATCACCGCGTACCTGGGCGTGCAGGCCCTGCTGATCGTCGGTGGAAACCTGCGTCTCCTGCCACTGACCGGTGTCACTCTTCCTTTCATCTCCTACGGCGGGTCTTCGCTTCTGACCTCCTTCATTGCGCTTTTGTTACTGCTGCTCATCAGCAACCACCTGGACGAAGAACCGGCGCCCCTTCCGCAGCCGCAGCCCTATTTTGCGCTGG
>DAITPI010000383.1:0-4522 GCA_036833655.1 Anaerolineales bacterium
TAAAGCTGCCTGATGAATTACAGGTCTTCCCCACGCACGGCGCGGGCTCTTTTTGCGTGGCACCCGTCTCGCATGAGCGCACCACCACGATCGGGCGAGAGCGGATAATCAATGCACTGGTGCAGGTCCGCACTGAGGAAGAGTTTATTCAGCGCTCCATGCGAGGCCTGCCCTCCTACCCTACATATTACAAGTACATGCGCGAGATCAACCGGAAAGGCGCGAGAGTTTTGGGCGGCATCCCGGTGCTGAAACCCTTAGCGGCGAGTGAAGTGAAGCAGATGATGGATGCCGATGCAGGCGCCGTCGTGCTGGACGTACGCCACAACAAAGCCTTCGGCGCCGGACATATCCCAAACTCCTACGGCATTCGCGTCGACGCGCCGCTCACCACCTGGGCTGGATGGCTGATTCCCTTCGGAAGCAGGCTCGTGATTGTCGCTGAGTCCGCAGAGCAAAGACTGGAAGCGGTCCGGCAGCTTATACGCATTGGTTACGACGACCTTGCAGGTTATCTCGAGGGCGGCATCGATGCCTGGGCACGCGAATATCCGGTCGAAGCCATCGAGAGCCTTGACTCGAAGGGACTGCGCGAGCGATTGGAGGAAGTGCTGCTGATCGACGTCCGCCAGAAGTCCGAGTGGGATGCCGGTCACATCCCCGGTGCGATCCACTTCGAGGGCGGGCGCATCGCCTGGGAGGAGCTGACCTTCCCTCGTGACCGGCCGCTGGCGATCCAGTGCGCAAGCGGCAACCGCTCGATGTCAGCTATCTCGGTGCTCCGCCGGCGGGGCTACCGGAATCTGATCCAGGTGGAAGGAGGAATTACCAAATGGAAAATGCACGGATTCCCGGTCGTACAGGAGAGCTAAACGCCCGCGGATTCCGAAACAGGTCGACCTCGGTCCCACTCTTTGACTATTATTTTCCTGACCTCAGTCAATTCCTGCTCGGATTGGTCCAGGCCTACAGAGCCGGTGAAATCGGCTCATGGGAGGATCTGGAGTATCAGGTCAAGGCGTACTTCACACCGGCGCGGATGGAGGAGATGGAGTCTTTGGTGCCGGGCTGGAAAATGATGGCATCCTACACCGACGGGATCACGCTGGTCCATGTGATGTGTGTATTCCTGGGGATGCTGATGCTGCCCGAGTTCAGGGGTTTGACGCCCAGGCAGCAGCAACTGGCAAAATGGATCGTCCTGTTGCACGATATCGATAAAGTCCACATCCCCGGCAAGAAGGACCCCATGCATGCGTTCCGTTCGGGCGTACATGCGGCCAACCTCCTGCCTCGGTTTGGTTTCCCAACCCGGGACCGGTATGCGGAACGAATTGGTCAGTGGAGCCATTTTGCGAAAGGGGCATACGTATATGACGATGGTGAGACCACACCCCGCCCGGACAATCGAAAGCTTCCCTATCTCCTGATCGGGATCGACAACCTGTTTGGCAGAAACACGCCTGCCGCCTTGATCACAAAAACTGTCCTGCTGCACATCTCTCTGCCAGTCGATCCCTTTTATCCGACGCCGGCGCCGTTGACGGACGAGGAAGCGAAACGTCATATCGATTTGGAGCTGCTCCCGCTCCTGAGGGCGATGATGCTGGCAGATAACGAGGGCTGGTCCCTCTTCGATCCCGAAACGCGGTCGCGCCAGAGAAACGACACACTGCGGGCGTTTGCACGCCTCGAGCAATCGATCTCCAGGTCCCTGGCAGAATGAAATCCTTCAAGAAATACTGGGCCATTTTCCAGATCACTCTGGTCAATAGCCTTGCGTATCCGGGCGAGCTGATCGGGCGCAGCTTGATGATCATCCCCTTCATGTGGGTTTTCTACCAGCTCTGGAAGGTCACGTATGCCGCCTCGGGCGCAGATGTGATCAATGGCTTGAGCCTGAAGGACGTGCTCTGGTACCTGATGCTGGCAGAAACGATCGAGCTGGGTCGTCCGCCGGGCGGGGCGCGCACGATCGCCGAGAACGTCAAAGACGGCTCGATCGCGTACCTGCTCAACAAGCCCTATGATTTTGTCCTGTACCAGCTGAGCACCAACATGGGCGAGACCATCTTTCGGGCTGCGATGAATGCGCTGTTTGGTGGTGCAGTAATTCTGTGGCTGATTGGCCCGCCGGAGCAGCCGGAGGGCTTCGTCATTGCGCTGCCCGCCATCCTGGGGGCATGGATCCTCCATTTCTGTGTGTCGACGATGATCGGCCTCCTGGCCTTCCTCGTGGAGGATGTCTCTGCCTTTATGTGGATCTACCAGAAGCTGGCGTTCCTGTTCGGAGGCTTGTTGGTCCCGCTGGACTTTTACCCGGGCTGGCTACAGGCAATTGCCAGGGCGCTGCCCTTTTCGAGCATCACCTACGGTCCGGCGCGTTTATTTGTCACGCCAACACTGGAGCTGTTCATCAATGTCATGACGCTGCAGATCATCTGGATCCTGGTCCTGGCGCTGCTGCTTACCTTCGCCTATCGCCGCGGCGTGGCGTATTTGACGGTGAATGGAGGATGACATCGCTGGTCGAGTAGGCAGTGATCGTCTGCGATATCGAGACCAGCAGTTTAGGTGGCAATTCTCCTTTCAGGCTGGTCTCGATACGTCCCGCGTAAACCATGCCGGACTACTCGACCAGCAGAATTACTTGCAATGAAAGAACTCAAATTCCTGCTCGCGATCTGGAAAGCCAACCTACTCTCCGCGATGGAGTACCGCGTCGCGTTCCTGACCCAGGCGGTCGGGATGATGGTCAACGACTTCATGTACTTCATTATCTGGATCATCTTCTTTGACCGCTTCAAGGAAGTGCGCGGCTGGGGCGTCAACGATATGTTTCTCACGTATGGGGTACTGGCGAGCTCCTTTGGGCTCGTGAGCCTGTTCTTTGGCAACGCTTTCAACCTCAGCGACATCATCAGCAAGGGCCGCCTGGACTACTATCTCTCCATGCCGCGGCCCGTGCTGCTCCACGCGGTTGCCAGCCGCATGATCGCCAGCGGGATGGGCGATTTCACCTACGGTTTCGTGAGCTATGGCCTTTCGGGCTACTTCAGCTGGGATGGATTATTCCGGTTCGTGCTCGCGACGCTTCTGGCTGCCACCGTTTTCGCGGCCTTCCTGATCCTGATCCAGAGCCTGGCATTCTGGCTGGGCATCATGTCGAACCTGTCGGCGTTGGCGCTCAACGCCATGCTGACGTTCGGGATCTACCCGATTACGCTTTTCGACAACTACGCCAAGTTCATGCTGTTCACCATTATCCCTGCGGCGTTCATGGGCGCCATGCCCGCGGAATTCATCCGGACCTTTACCTGGCAGAGGCTGCTGGAGCTCCTCGCCGGGGCAATCGTCTTCCTGTTGATCGCCACCACGGTCTTCCGGGTGGGCTTACGGCGCTACGAGTCGGGCAGCGCGATCCAGGTGGAGGTGTAGATCGGTCACTCCGATGCACCGCGCGCCAGGGCAGGTGTCGCCTCGCCTCAGAATGACACGACCTTCTTAATCTGGTATAATTTCCGCCCGTGACTGGTCCTGCTCAACGGTCCTCCCGCAAAAACCGGCGGAAACCGGGCTGTGAGCATGGAGACCTGCGCAGTGCGGCGTACGTTGCCGCCATAATCTAGAGAAAGGAACGCATACGTCATGCCGCTCGCGAAAGAAGTTAAGACCAAACTGATCACGGACTATCATCGCCACGATGCAGACACCGGCTCCCCGGAAGTGCAAATCGCTATCCTGACCGGCCGCATCCAGCAGTTGACCGATCATTTGCGGATCAACAAGAAGGATGAGTCCTGCCGGCGTGGGTTGCTCAAGCTCGTTGGGCAACGCCGCCGCATGCTGGCTTACTTGCGCAAATCGGACTACCCCCGTTACCTGGCGGTTACGGAAAGCCTGAGCCTGCGCCACAAGTAAGGAAATGTGGCCCTAAAGGTCTGCGGACCTTTAGGGTCTTTTTAATGAACGTCACCGCTGTCAGGAATTGAATAGTGCGAATGACGCCCGGGCGTCATCCTCGCTCTTCAGTCCCTGACCAGGCGGAAATCAATTTATGGCTGGCTCAATCGTCGGTATAACGCACCTCTCAGAATTGCGCGGCTTGCCTGCGTAGTTTTGTTTGTCATAGCCCAGTACGCAGACGTCCGGGGGTAGTCAGCAAACAGGAGACAAAATGACACCTGAATCCAAGAAATACTCAACCACCGTTGGGAACCAGACCCTCACGTTTGAGACCGGCAAGCTTGCCGGCCAGGCGGGCGGCGCGGTGACCTTCGGTACAGCCGAAGCCATCGTCTTCGCGGCCGCCACCATGGGTGGTGTGCGGGAAGGCATTGACTTCTTCCCGCTGCAAGTGGAATATGAAGAGCGCCTGTCCGCGGGCGGCAAGATCCCCGGCTCGTTCTTCCGCCGCGAAGGTCGCCCGGGCACCGATGCGATTCTGGTCTCGCGTCTCACCGACCGCCCGCTACGCCCGTTGTTCCAGCACGGCATGCGCAACGAGGTGCAGGTGATCATG
>DAITPI010000384.1:0-4518 GCA_036833655.1 Anaerolineales bacterium
GTGGAGGGCGGTCTGCCCGGTGAATTGACGTACCAGGTTACCGCTGGATACCTCGAAAAGGCGTGCGCCGTCATTGGATGCGACTGCTACATATTGCCCGTTGGGTGAAAAGGTCAAACGGTATACTCCTCGCTCGACTCCATTGAAATCACGCACCTTTTCGCCTGTTTCAGAATTCCATAATCGCGCTGTGTCACCGGTGGCAGTAGCGATGTATTTTCCATCCGGAGAGAACGCCACGCTCTGGACGCCCCTATCCTCGACGAGTTCATAAATTTCCCTACCAGTTTGAATCTCCCATAATCGTATCGATTTATCGATGCTCCCGGTGAGGATGTACTTGCTATCGGGTGAGAATGCTACTCCATAATTTATCAGGTCTGTATGACCAGTGAATTCATGCAATTTCTGGCCACTAATGGCATTCCATAATTGTGCGGTACCACCGGAAATGGCGTTACCTCCTGTGAGCACGTATTTACCATTGGGTGAGAAAGCCACAGCGGATACGACAGCGCCGTGGTTAAACGACGGCAATTCCATTTTCGGTTTTATATCCCAGATTCGCGCTACTCCATCATCACCGCCTGTGAGAAGAAGATTGCCATCGGGGGAGATCGATATGCTGAAGATAGATCCTGGACTGGTAAATCGTCCCAGTTCCTGACCATTCTCAGTATTCCACAGCCTGGCTGTCTTATCAGCGGACGCTGTAACAATGGTTTTACCGTCCGGCGAAAAAGTCACGCAGAATATATTGTTGGTGTGCCCGGTGAATCTTTGCAGTTCTTGTCCAGTGGATATATCCCATAGCCGCGCGGTGGCATCGAAGCTTCCTGTAAGGAAAAACTTTCCATCGGGTGAGAAGGCAACCCAAATGACTCTACTTGTGTGGCCAGTGAATTTTTGAGCTTCCTGGTTGGTCTCGATATCCCATAGATGTGCTATGCCTGCAGAGTCGCCTGCCAGTAAATATTTGCCATCAGGAGATATTACCGGGTAAAAGATCTCAGTACCATCCGAGATGGTAAATTCCTTTAGTTTTTGACCGGTTGTTACGTCCCAGAGACTTATAGAATCGCCCGGAATATCACTGTTCGTAAGAATGAATTTTCCATCGGGCGAGTACGCCGCTCCTACACCCTCGAACTGGCGTAATTCCTTACCCGATCTTGTGTCCCACAGTCTTGTTTTTCCGTCAAAACTGCTGGTGAGTATATAGAAACCATCGGGCGAGAACGTTGCTGAATCTACACCATCTGTATGAATGAACTTATGCATTTCCTTACCTGTCTCGGCGTCCCACAACCTTACCGTTTTATCATCACTACTTGTTAACACATACCTACCGTCTGGCGAATGAGCTACACTGGTCACAAAACCAGAATGGCCTGCAAAGTACTGGCGAGGGTAGTTTAATCTTGACGCAGCCGCCAGAACCGCATCCCCTTCGGGCGTATGTTGCGCTTGCATAGATCGGAGGGTCAGCAAGGCAATCTGCTCGGGGCTGCCTTGTGAACCAATTAAACGGTTCGCTTCCAGGGCAAGGCGCTGCGCCTCTGCCCGGTTAAAGTTGGTTTCAGCCAGAGCCTGCTGTGTCGCGCGAATCTGCGACTCAACTATCGCAGTTGACTCCGCCTTCTCTGCTGCCGCGCGTTGTTCGTTGGCCATTCCCAAATTTGTTTGTGCCTGTACTGCATTCTGATTTGATTGCACGCCGAACAGTCCGGCTACGAGTGCCAGGATGACTGCGATCGATCCAACAGTTGTGATCACCCGGTTGCGAATCCGCAGGCGGGAGGCAGACTGTCTTTCGGCTTCCACCAATTTCTGGGCTGCCTCGAGCTCGCGTCGTTGCTGCGCTTCCCGTTCAGCCAGCTCGTACTGTTCCAGCGCAGCAGAGGCTTCGAGGAAAGCTCGCTCTGCCGCGTTCAAGGCGCCCGGGTGGATGGCTGCCCATTCCCGGGCCTGCGCCAGGTGCGCACCCCGGTAGAGCAGGCCCTCGTCGCGTTCCAGGAACTCCCATTCGCGGGCGGCTTCTGTCAGCCGGCGGTGGAGCTGCAGCCCTTCCCGATCTTCATTCAGCCAGATCCTGAGCGAGGGCCATTCCCGGATCAGCGCCTCGTGCGCGACCTCCGCGGTCTCTTCACCTACTGTGATTAACCGCGCATCTGCCAGCACGTTGAGGACCTTGCGCACTTCCTCCTTCGTCCCTGCATCGGACAGCAACTCGTCGAACGATGCCCGCCGGCGGGTGTCCTCCGTCCCTTCGCCCAGCTCGGTCAGACGCAGGAAGATATCCCGGGCGATCGCCTGTTCCCCGGCGGAGAGGCCTTGGTAGACCCCTTCGGCAGTGTGGGCGATCGCGCCGTGCACGCCGCCTGCATCTGCATACCCTTTGAGGGTGAGTGTGTGACCGGCGCGGCGTTTCCATGTTTCGAGCAGCGCATGAGACAGAAGCGGCAATGCACCCGGCTCATCGCCGATATCCCGCAGGATGAGGTCGACCAGGCCTGGCTCGAATGCCCAGTGCCCCAGGCGAGCAGGCTCCTCGATGGCGCGACGCAGCTCTTCCATGGACATCGGACCGATATACTCCTGGTGCTTCGCCACGGCATCGCGCAGGTCGGGATATTGAGCAAGGTGGGCATAGAAGTCGGCGCGCAGGGTGAGGACGAGGGTGAAATTTCCTCGATCCCCGGACCCACCCTCACCCCTGACCCCTCCCTCACCCCCGGCTCCTCTCCCGGAGGGAGAGGGGGGTAAGGCTGTGAGCAGATTGTCGATAAACGCTTCCCGCTCGAATTCATCCCGGCAGAGGGTGAACAGCTCCTCGAACTGGTCAATGACCAGTATGGTTCCCTGTCTCTGTCCCTTCCGCTCCAAAAACAGCAAAAGGCTGCGTGGGTCCTGCATCAGATCGTCGACGAGTTGGACGGTCGCAGTAAGCGAGGCCGAGTCACGTGTGAGCTCCGTTGCCAGCGCAGCAAGGGGATTCGCCGTGGGAGTCATGACGTGGACCTGCCAGCCTGCACGCTTGAGGGCGGGGATCAGTCCTGCCCGCACCACGGAAGACTTGCCACTGCCTGACGCACCGATGACCACCGACAGGAACCTCGTTTCCTGGAGCCGGTCCATTAATTTTGCCGTCAGCAGCTCGCGCCCGAAGAAAAGATCGGAGTCCGCTTCGTCGAAATACTGCAAACCTTTGAAGGGAGGCTCGCCAGGAGTGGGTGCTTCCGTCCCGGAGAACTTGGTCCGGACTGGCGGAAAGTCATAGGGTAAGCCATCCATGACCAGCTGGTAGATGGGGGTGGGATATTTGAGATCCTTGAGACGATGCTCACCCAGGTCGCGGATCGCCAGACCGGGAGGCAGCTCCTTCTCCACCAATTCGCGTGTGGTTTGCGATAAGAGTACCTGCCCGCCATGAGCGGCATCTCCAATGCGCGCGGCGCGGTGGACATCCATGCCGACATAGCCTGTCGAGGCGATGAGCGGTTCCCCGGTGTGCATGCCCATTCGCACACGCACCGTTTTTTCCTGGGGCCATAGTTGCGCGAGGAGGGCACGCTGCGCCTCGGCCGCACACTGGATTGCATCCAGCGCCCTCGTGAAGGTGACGAAAAAAGCATCGCCCTGGGTATCCACTTCCCTGCCATTCCATTTGAGAATAGCCCCGCGCATGATCTCATGGTGGGTCTGCAATACGGATGCGTATTCCGGTCCCAGGCTATCGAGCAGATTTGTCGACCCCTCGATATCTGTGAACAGGAAGGTAATGGTCCCCATCGGTTGGGCGACCGGACGGGCAGCCTGATGAGAGCCCTTGATCAGACCCTCATACAGGGCGCGTGTCTCCGGGGAAGGCTCGACCCCAAATTGATCCTGAAGCTCTACGGTACAGCGCTGGTAGATGGAGCTGACCTTTGCCATGTCCCCGCGGGCGCCGTAAGCAAGCATGAGAGCCCGAAACGCCGGTTCAGGCGTATTGCCGAGAGACAGCCAGCGTTCTCCCTGTTCCTGGACCGCGGTCCAGCGCTCGGATTCGATCAGCCGCTCCAGGAGCTGTCCCATCCGGATGTCAAAGAGGGACTGGATGCGCTCGCGCTCCAGCACAATCCAGTCTTCGTAGAAGCCGGGGAGCAGCTCTCCCTGGTAGAGGGCAAGACTGCTGGTGAGGGATTCCAGATCCAGGTCCGGTTTTTCCAGCTGGGCGACGTCCAGCCAGTAGGCAGAATTTCGGTTGAAGGTGACCGTGTATTCATCGGCCAGGAGATAGTCGCCCGCGCCGTTTGGGCCTCCAGCCAAGGTTTTGCGGATCCGCCAGAGCTCCTGACGGAGGTTCTTGCGGCCATTTTCCTCCGGCGTATCCGGCCAAAAGGTGCCTGCCAGCTTTTCGCGACGGTGGGGAGTCCCGGCGGTCATTGCCAGGAATGCAAATAGCGATTGAGCGACCCGGGAGGTGATCGTGATTCGCTTTTTATCGAGACGGATATCGAATTGCCCAAGAAGTCG
>DAITPI010000385.1:0-4501 GCA_036833655.1 Anaerolineales bacterium
ATGAGATGATCGAAGAGTGCAGGAAGGCGGGCGTCCTCCTGATGTACGCGGAGGAACTGCTCTTCGCTCCCAAGTACGTGCGCGCCAAGACCCTGATCGACGAAGGCGCCATTGGTGAGCCATTCCTCGCCAAACAATCGGAGGAGCATCCGGGTCCGCACATGCCCTGGTTCTGGGACGTGAACCGCTCGGGCGGCGGTGTGATGCTCGATATGGGCTGCCACTCGATCGAGTACACGCGCTGGGTGCTCGGCAAGCCTGCTGTCAAGAGCGTGACTGCTTTCATGGGCACGTATCTGCATCACGACAAAACTAAAGGCGAGGATCATTCCTACGCGATCATTGAGTACGAAGGCGACAAGATCGCCATGATCGAGAACAGCTGGGCGAAAGGCGGCGGCGTGGACGATCGCTGCGAGATCTATGGCAAGAAGGGCCATACCCGCGCCGACCTGCTGCGCGGCAGTTCCCTGCTGACCTATTCGGAAGAAGGCTATGGCTATGCCGTGGAAAAAGCCGGGCAGACCAAAGGGTACACCTTCACCATGTTCGAAGAAATTTGGAACTATGGGTTCCCGCAGGAGATGCAGCACTTTGTCAACTGTGTGCTCGGCAAGGAGACACCCATGGAGACAGGCGAAGACGGGCGAGAGGTCTTGAAGATCATGTACGCCGCGTACCAGTCTGCTGGCGAAGGGCGGAAGATCGAGTTCCCGTATGCTCCACCCAGGGTGAGTAAGCCAATTGATTTGTGGAAGAAAGTCTAAAGAAGACCTGACAGGTTTGGCTCGCGGAATTTTCTTGATGATGCGAAGCCATAAAACCTGTCAGGTCTGAGAAATCCGGAGGCTTGATGAGATTAGACAGTAAAACCATTACCTACGAACAACTCGCCAAAGTGATCGATCATTCCCTCCTGCGCCCCGAGCTGACAAAGGCAGATGTGCTCGCCGGTTGCGAGCTGGCAGCTCGCTATCACGTGGCTACGGTCTGCGTGAAGCCCTGCGACGTAACGCTGGCGAAGGAAGCCTTGAAGGATTCGGATGTCGTAGTCAGTACCGTGGTTGGTTTCCCGCATGGCAGCAGCGTCACCTCGATCAAGGTCGCGGAGGCGCAGCAAGCCATGGACGATGGCGCCGTCGAGCTCGACATGGTTCTCAACATCGGTCGCCTCCGCTCCGGGCAGCATGACTACGTGCGCGAGGACATCAAAGCCATCTGCGATGCCGCGCACGCGCGCGGCGCAAAGGTCAAGGTGATCTTCGAGAACTCCTATCTGACCGACGAAGAGAAGATCGCGGCCTGCAAGTTGAGCGAAGCCGCGGGTGCAGACTGGGTCAAGACTTCGACCGGTTTTGCCTCCGGCGGGGCGACGCTCGAAGATCTGCGCTTGATGCGTGCCAACGTCAGCGAGCATATCCAGGTCAAGGCCGCGGGCGGGGTCCGGACGCTGCCCGCCTTGCTCGATGTGATCGATGCCGGTGTGACGCGCTGCGGCGCGACCGCCACTGCCACCATCCTCGATGATTTCAAGCGCATGAAGGAAGGCGAGCCGCTGGCAGCGCGCAATACGGAATCGGGCTCGGGAAGTTATTAAGAATACATAGACCCTGAAGGTTTTGCTGCCGGGTTGAAAACCCGGTCAGCACGGAAAACCTTCAGGGTCTCGCCTGTGGAGCAAAAGAGACACCTTATGACCAAACCACTCACGAAACAAACGATCGGCGTCGGCGTGGCAGGGACCGGCTTCATCGGACCCGCGCACATCGAAGGTCTGCGGCGCAACGGCATCAACGTGCTGGGGCTGGCCGAGAACACCCGCGAGAAAGCGGAGCAGAAAGGAGCCGAGCTTGGTATCCCGCGCCTGTACGGCTCGCTGGACGAGATGCTCGCAGACCCCGATATCGATGTGGTCCATCTTGCCACGCCGAACTACCTGCACCATCCGCATGCCAGAGCCGCCCTGCTTGCCGGCAAGCACGTGGTCTGCGAGAAGCCCCTTGCCATGACCTCCGAGCAGTCGGCGGAGCTGGTGAAGCTGGCGGCCGAGCGGGGACTGGTGAACGCCGTGAACTTCAACATCCGCATGTATCCCCTGGCGCAGCAGGCGCGCAGCATGGTCCAGCGCGGGGAGCTGGGTGACCTCTTCATCCTGCAGGGCTCCTATCTCCAGGACTGGCTGCTCCTGCCCACGGACTGGAACTGGCGGCTCGAGCCCGGCCTCGGCGGCACACTGCGGGCAGTCGGCGATATCGGCTCGCACTGGTTAGACCTGCTGACCTTCATCACGGGCCTGCGTGTAGAGGAGGTCTACGCCGACTTCAAGACGTTCCATCCGGTCCGCAAGAAGCCTGCCAAGCCCGTTGAGACCTACACGGGCAAGATCCTCATGCCCGAGGATTACGTCGATCAGCCGATCAGCACGGAGGACTACGCCACGGTCATCCTGCATTACGAGAACGGCGTGCGCGGCGTTCTGACCGTATCACAGGTTTCCTCGGGACGGAAGAACCGCCTGTTCTACGAGATCAGCGGCTCGAAGTCCTCGCTCGCCTGGGATTCGGAGCGCCCTAACGAGCTGTGGATCGGTCAGCGCAGCGGACCCAATCAGACGCTGATGAAAGACCCGTCCCTGCTTTCGCCCGAAGCGCGCGCCGTGACGTCCTATCCCGGTGGACACAACGAGGGCTTCCCCGATACGTTCAAGCAGCTATACAACAAGGTCTACACCTACATCCTGGCTGGCGATTTCAACAAGACGCCCGACTTCCCGACCTTTGCCGATGGACATTACGAGATGCAGCTCTGCGAAGCCATCGAGCGCAGTGCCCGGGAGGGGACCTGGGTGAAATTAAGGTAATCCATGTCGTTCTGAGCGTAGCGAAGAACCCCCGAAGATGTGAGCCCACAGGCTCACATCTTCGGAAGACCCTCACCTGCACTTGCGTCAGGTGCAAGTGTCGCCCACGGCTCAGGGTGACAATCCATAGGAGGCATAGATGAAACTTGGATTCTTCACCGCCGCATTGCCCGGCAATACTTTAGAACAAGCCGCCAGATGGGGGGCGGAAAGTGGCTTCGAGGCAATTGAGATTGCATGCTGGCCTCTCGAAAAAGCGACGCGCCGCTATGCAGGCGTGACGCATATCGATGTCAACGATCTGGATCAGAATAAAGCCAGAGAGATCCGCGCGATGCTGGACGATTGCGGCTTGATCATCTCGTCACTCGGCTATTATCCCAATCCACTTCACCCCGAAGCGGAACACCGCGAAACGGTCATCGCCCATCTCAAGAAAGTGATCGAGGGCGCGGCGTTGCTGGAAGTGCCGGTTGTAGGGACATTCGTCGGCAAGGACAAGAACAAGACCGTGCCGGAGAACTTAGAAGACTATGCCAGGGTCTGGCCGCCGATCGTCAAGTTCGCAAAGGAGCACGGCGTCAAGATCGCCATCGAGAACTGCCCGATGATATTCTCCTACGATGAGTGGCCCGGCGGCAATAACCTCGCCAGCACACCGGCTATCTGGCGCAAGATGTGGGAGATCATCCCCGGCGACAACTTCGGGTTGAATCTCGACCCGTCGCATCTCATCCTGCAAATGATCGATTACGAGCGTGTGATCCATGAATTTGCAGATAAGATCTTCCATGTCCATGCCAAGGATCTACACATCGATCGGGAGGGTTTGTATAACAACGGCGTGCTATCGCAGGGCATGGGCTGGCAGGTGCCGCGGCTGCCAGGTCTAGGCGATATCGATTGGGCAAAATTCTTTGCCGCACTCACAGCCACACGCTATGATCATGTTGTCAGCATTGAGCATGAGGACCGCAACTTTGAAGGCGATGAGGAGCTTGTAAAGCGCGGCTTCTATCTCTCGCGGGATGTGCTCAAGCCGTACATCCACTAATTTGCTCCGTCGCTCTGAGCCCCAGCGCGACGGGGTTCCATTTCTGGAGCATGGATCTATTCGATTAGTTGTTGGTGCAAAATTTGGAAGGTCAGCTTTGCGAAAGTTGCATGTCGGGACGAAAAACGCGCTAGAGACAACCTTCGCAAGGCTTCTGCACTGGCAACTAGATTTATCAAGGGTTGACCATGAAAAAGTACATCGGTTGTGACCTTGGCGGGACGAACCTGCGCGCCGCGGTCGTGGACGTGGAAACAGGCCACGTGTTGCACCAGGCGAGCATACCTACATTGGCTCGCGAGGGCCATGAAGCGGTGATGGGCCGTATGGCGGAGCTCTTCTCTCAGGTGATCCAGTCTGCTGGTATGAGTAGGGAAGACATCGGCGGCATCGGCATTGGCGTCCCGGGCGTGCTGGATCTGGAAAAGGGCGAGACCCTGTTCCTGCCCAATCTGCCGGGCACGTGGCCCCATGTGCCGCTACGAGATCGGATCCAGGAGCTGACCGGTCTCCCCACGCGGCTGCTCAACGACGTACGCGCCATCACGAATGGCGAATGGCGATTCGGCGCGGGCCGAGGCATGGAC
>DAITPI010000386.1:0-4482 GCA_036833655.1 Anaerolineales bacterium
ACGCACGCTCTCACCCCTAAATCCGGGTATCTGTAACGGAAAATCCTGGAGAGCCTACCTCTTGACAAATTAGAACAGATGTTCTATTATTTAGACATCGCTGATTGTGCCGATGTGTATAGTGGTGTTGCACCACGGAGGTAACCATGAACCGTTCGCTCTCTTTCAGACTCCTGCCCTTGCTGCAGGGAACAGCTCACAAACGGGGCCTGATCTTTGGGGTGATCATCCTCTGTGCGCTGGGTGCCTTTGAGGTCTTCAATTTCTCGAGCACGCTTTTTGCTCTGCGAGATATCCTCGGCGACCTGATGTTTGCCGGCGTACGCTGGGCGACCATGCTGGCATTTGCCTTCTGCGCCATTGACTTCGCCGGGATCGCGCGCATCTTCACCCCGGAACAAGGCCGAGATGAGCCTGCCGAAGTCTGGTACCTCTTTGGTGCATGGTTCCTGGCAGCCGCCTTCAACGCAACCCTCACCTGGTGGGGCGTCTCCGTGGCGATCATGAACCATAGCGGCGCCGGTGGAGCCCTGCTGGGCCAACCCACCATGATCAAGATCGTGCCGATCTTCGTGGCTGCTATGGTGCTCACAATCCGCGTGCTGTTGATCAATACCTTCTCGATTGCGGGCGAGCGCATTTTCTCCCTGGCAGACAGCCGGCCGGTCCACTATCAGAACCAGAGCCGGCCGGGCTACCGGCCCTCCTATTCTGAGCCGGTGCACACCCCCGCCGAAGCGCCCGCCATGCCGCGCCCCGCTCCCAAGCCGGTGCCCACAGTTGCCACGCGCTCTCTCTATAACGAGCCGACTTACCATCCGGTTGGCAGCATGAGCGCCCGGGAACACAGCGACAATCCCGGTGTGCGGCGCTAAATCCTCTTCGGGTAATTCAGATATTCGACCTCCTCAAATCTGATAAACCAACAAAACAAATACGCCACGAACGTGGCGTATTTGTTTTTAGCCGGGGGCTGGCAGCATGTCAGGGCGAGACCTAGGGCTGCTCCAGGGTGCTCTCGCCATGGGTTAGGACATAAAAGCTGCGTGACTGGTCGAAGACGAAATCGGTCACCAGGTAACCCTGGGCAAAGGCTGTCTCGAAGAGCTCGCGTGAGAAGAAGCGCCAGTCGCGCGCCAGCGCAAAATCGGCCTCCTTCAGCTCAGGGAAATCCGAAGGGATTTCGGCGAGAGCAAGCTTGCCGTCCAGGGCAGCGAAATGCTCAGGCGGACGGAGCCAGCGGTCGCTGTGCGGCGTATAAAGTGGATGCAGCTCGGCTTTGGAGAAATTCTCCAGCTTTAGAGGCTTACGCGGACGCTTTCCCAGGCGACGCTCGACACGCCGGGTATTGATCCACCAGTCTACCTGGAAGCGATCGGAGGGTAGACCGGCGTTCAAGCCATCGCGCATATCGCCATACTCCGAGCGGCGGTACGTGCTGCACACCGCGCCAAGCTTTGCAATGTTCAGATAGGCATTGCGGCTGAGCAATGGATCGTACGTCCAGGTCACGTGATCCAGGCCCTGGTATCGCACCAGCTGCCACTGGGCACGCTTGAGGGCAAAGCCAATCCCGGAGTCGCGCTGAGCCGGGTGAATTCCAAGCATGTGCGAACAGTGCTTCGGGCGGGGTCCATCAGGGGTGAATTCGATCCCGGGGAAGCCAAACGCGAAACCAACCAATTGCTCATCAACGAACGCGCCGACCACCAGGCCACCGTTGTGCACGGCGGTGATCATGACATGAGCCGGGACCACGTCCGTCTCACTGCCAGGCCAGACTGCCCGTTGCAGCACTTCCACGGCCGCCATATCTTCAGGGGATTCGAGTACTTTAATAATCGGAGAGGACATCATCAACGCGTCAGGCGTAAGCTCTTTTGGATTTTCTCAGGGAGGTCTGCATACCAGGGCTTACGCACCAGGTAATCCAGGCGGTAGCCAAAACGCGCCGGCATGAGCCCAAAGATACGAGGCATATTGTCTACAGGGCAGGTCCGGTTGACCGCGACGTAATCCAGCCAGTAGGTGGATACATTGAAAT
Organism: Anaerolineales bacterium; assembly: GCA_036833655.1. Lineage (GTDB taxonomy): Bacteria > Chloroflexota > Anaerolineae > Anaerolineales > Villigracilaceae > Defluviilinea. The sequence goes on from DAITPI010000386.1 coordinate 2,045, forward strand.
CTGGAATAAACGTATCGAGCGCGACCAGAAGGGCGCGCATCCACGGTGGAGGCAGCCGTACAAGAAAACGGCGTGTGTGCGTGATCTGCATGAGGAGCTCGAGCAGCTGGCGCAAGCTGAAATATTCACCGCCGCCAATCTCATAGGTCTGGTTCACCATCTCCGGGTTCTGTAGCGCCCAGGTCAAACAGGTCACCAGGTCTTCCACCCAGACCGGCTGGAGCAGGGAGCGTCCATCGCTGGGGATGGGGAAAATGCCCGGCGCGGCGCGCAGGAGCTGTGCCAGGCTGGTTGTAAAGCGATCCTCCGGTCCGAACACGACAGACGAGCGTATGATCGTATAGGGCACCCCGCTCTTGCGGATGTGCTCTTCGGCAATCCCCTTCGACTTCTGGATCGGGAACGCCGAGGCGCGGTCCGCCCCGATGTGGCTGAGAAAGATCAGCCGTTCGATGCCTGCGCTGGCTGCCACCTGCGCCAGGACGCGCGTCCCTTCGATGTCGGTCTTGAGCAGATTCCCGCGCCGGCCCTCCGTCCCCGCGGTGGCGAGGTGATAGATCTGGTCCACACCACGCAGAGCAGCGCCGACCGCGCGTTCATCCTGCAGGCTGACCACAGCCACTTCCACGGGTACGCCACGCGGCAGGCGGGGAGAAGTCGGTGAGGAACGCAGCAACACCCGCACCTGCTGGCCCGTCTCCGAGAGATGCCGGACAAGTGCCCGCCCGATAAATCCCGTTGCACCGGTAATCAGAATCATGGCAAGGATTATAGCAGAGGCAGCATTGCCGGGTAGTCCCCTTATTAATTCGCCTTAATTCGGGTCAAGTAGCACACTCGCCTGGACAATAGCCCTACACAGGATAAATCCCTACTCGCGAATAGGGTTACCCCCAAGTGCTACGGCCCTGAGTATTGGTTAATATTAAAAAGAGCAATTTCACTGAATTAAGGAGAAACAGATATGGAGAGCAGAGCCAAGCTTTTTGGGCATCCGGTTCATCCGATGCTCGTGGTCTTCCCGATCGGGTTGCTGGCGACGTCGGTGATCTTCGATATCATTTTCCTTGCGACTGCTAACCCGGTGCTGGCGGCCGTTTCCTTTTACATGATTGCGGCAGGCGCAGTTGGCGGGTTGCTGGCGGCCATCTTCGGATTTATCGACTGGCTGGCGCTGCCAAATGGTTCACGCGCCAGGAACATCGGACTGTGGCACGGGCTCGGCAACTTCACCATCGTCGTGCTCTTTGCCATCAGCTGGCTGATCCGGGGAGCGGCACCGAATTTTGTGCCGAGCGGTCTGGCGTTGATCCTTTCGTTTGCCGGTCTTGGTCTGGCGCTAATTACTGCCTGGATCGGCGGTGAGCTGGTCTACCGGCTGGGCGTCGGCGTGGATCCGGGCGCGAATGTCAATGCCCCCAGTTCCCTCACCGAGTCTTCGGTAAACGCCTCCACGTCGAGGTCAAAACGGACCGCTGACCGATAGGCAGCAGCCAACCTATGGGCAGGCAGATCCGGCTGCTGGTGGGGATCAGTATCTTTTGGCTGGCACTCAGCGTCCTCCTCGATGGGATCAACACTCTCGTCCTGCCAGTCCAGTTGAGTGAGCTTGCCGGGCAGGATAACCAGGCAACCGTCCTGGGATTGCTGACATTTTTCGGCTTGTTAGCCGGCGCACTGATCCAACCGATCGCAGGCGCCTTTTCAGATCGACTCCAGCCTTTGTTCGGCCGCAAAGGATTTATCGGAATTGGGCTGCTGTTGAGTCTGGCAGCCCTCTTTCTCTTTGCCATGGTCCGGAGCCTGGGCGGCCTCCTGCTCGGTTATCTGGCGGTCCAGGTCTCTGCCAGCATTGCGCAAGCAGGCCAGCAGGGCCTGCTCCCTGACCTTGTGACGGAGGATCGCCGGGGACTGGCTTCCGGTCTCAAAGGCTTCATGGATCTCACCGGAGCCATGCTCGGCTTCGTGATCCTCGGGCAGCTCCTGGGTTCGGGCGGATCGCTACCAGCCATCGGAGCCATCGCCGCCCTGCTGGTCATCACCTATCTTGTCGGCACGTTTCTCACGCCGGAAGATAAGCCGGATACAAGCCCCCGCATTCGAGCAAGTGCTCCCCGGTTGAAGGAAATCTTCCGGCTCGACGTCACCTGGCCATCCGGCTTTGTGCGCCTGCTCGTTGCACGCTTCCTCTTTTTGCTTGGTATTTATGGCACAGGACGTTTCTTGCTATTCTTCGTTGCCACCCAGCTGGGACTCTCCGAGGGCCAGGCAGCGGAACAGGCCGGCAATTTGCTGGCAGGGCTCGCCCTCATCAGCATCCTGGCATCGCCACTTACTGGCTGGCTTGCGGACCGCATCGGGCGGGTTCCGCTGATGGTTGTGGGGGCAGTCTTCAGCGCCTTCAGGCTGCTGGCGGGCCTGGGTCTGGGTGCCTGCCT
>DAITPI010000387.1:0-4480 GCA_036833655.1 Anaerolineales bacterium
TTCCGCGAGCGCGCGGCCTGGCACGCGCAGGAGCAGTATCATTCCGGCCTGCAACATCACGATGGCTCGGCGGCCGTCGGCTACTTCGATCAACAGAAGTTACGGGCGGAACGCGAGTTGCTCGACCGGTTCACCGCGGAGCCACCGCGCGCCGAAGTGGCGCTGATGTGGAGCTACGACGATCTGTGGGCGCTACAACTTCAACCGCATACCAAAGACTTCACCTATGTGCGGCATCTCTTCGTCTATTATCGCGCCTTACAACGCCTCGGTATCCCCGTGGACATCATTCCATCTTCGGCGCCCGTGACGAATTACAAACTTCTCATTGCTCCAACTCTGCATCTGGCCGATGCCCCTCTTTCCACGAAGCTCACAGAGTTCGTCCAGGGGGGCGGGGCTGTGGTCATCGGGGTGCGTTCCGGATTCAAAAACACCAGCGGGATGGTCACCAGCCAGCCGCTGCCCGGTATTTTGCGCGATCTCGCGGGAGTGACAGTCACCGATTGGGGCGCGCTCCCCGGGGCGGTGAGGGTCAAGGTCGAAAGCGAAATCCCCGGCCTGGCGGGTATGGCCTCGTTGTGGATCGAAGCCTTGCAGCCGCTTCCCAAAGCGGGAGCACGGGCGGCGGAAACGGAGGTGCGGGCCCATTACACGTCCGGGCCGTACGCCGGTCGCGGCGCATTAACGGAAAACGTCCTGGGCAAGGGCCGGGCGCTCTATTGTGGCTGGTTTCTCGAGGCGGAGCAGGCCGCCGCGCTCCTGGCGCATTTGGCTACGCAACTGAATATCGAACGGCTCGCCGAACTACCGCCCGGCCTCATCGCTGCCCGGCGCGGCGCGTATACGATATTGATGAATTTTACCGATCAACCTCTCGACGCCGAAGTGAACAATCGCCTCGTTACCGTGCCGGGGCGCGATGTGCAGATTGTTGTTAATGCGGTTTGACTGTGCGTAATAACATCCTGCGGGAAAAGTACCTTCACGCGGGTGCAGTTTCGCGAAAGTTTTCTGATCGGTTCAGAAGAGTTCCTCAGCCAGCGCGACGATGATGCCCGCAGGGCCTCGCATGTAGCAGAGTCTGTAGATGTTCTCGTACTGGACCACGTCGCCGATGAGTTCGGCGCCGTTGAGGCGCAGGCGAGCGACCGTGTCGTCGACGCTTTCGACAGTAAACATGACGCTCCGAAGGCCTAACGTGTTCGGCGGTGCAATAGCCGGTTCGATCTCGACCAGTTTTGGATTGCGAAACTTCGTCAGCTCAAGCCGCCCGTGCCCATCTGGGGTCCGCACCATAACGATGTCGACCTGGACACGTTCGAGCCCATTGACGCGGTCCACCCACGGGCCTTCGACTGGCGTCTCGCCTTCGATCGTCATGCCGAGCGCGGTGAAAAAAGCGACAGCGGCTGCCAGGTCGTCGACGACGATGCTGACGTGGTCCAATTTCTTGATTGTCATGTCCGTAGTATAGCAGAGTCCGTGCACAGCGCGGCAGTCCAGGCGGACCGTTCTCGCGAGTTGGACGTGGTTAGCCGGGGAAACCCAGGGAGATTATGGCGCAGCCAGGCTACAAGTAAACAGCCTTCGCAAGGCTCTGGTGCCTGTCCCCCCACGGACTTCAATAGCTACTTCGTCATATGTGCAACGATTCGCTCTACATCCTCGTTGACCCCCAGCAGGATCGCCGACTTGCGCTTCGTTAGCCAGTTCATGCCGACAAAATACAGCCCGGGGTATTGCGTGACCCCGCCGCGCTGCACGGGGAACCCATCTGCATCGGTGACCGGCAGCTTCACCAAGCTGTAATCGAAGGTGTAGCCGATCGCCCAGATGACCGTAGGGATGCCGGCAGCGGACAGGTCGAGCTCCGTCCGCTGCTCTACAGAATAACCATCCTGCAGCTCGAGGAGCACTTCCTGTGGGGCGGCGATGCCATGCGATTCAATGTGACGATCGATCATCGCAAGGATGTCCCTTTCCGCTTGATCCACTCTGGCCAGGTTCTCCTTCAAATCGGGGGCGAAGACGGCTTTTCCGTCACGCGCCGCGGCGATGTGACCCAGGAGCTGCACGCCGTCACGTGCAAACTGGTGCAGGTTGAGTGAGTGTCCGCCATCCTTGCCGCTCAGGTGGGGATTGCCGGCAAAACGCGCCCGGGGCGATGGGAGCTTCTCTACAGGCTGCTCGAAAAAAGGCGTCTCCGCGAGCCACGAGATGCTATCCCGGCCGCGGTAACGGCGAGGTACCCGCGGCGCAGAGCAGGTGCTGAGATACACGGTCCGCCCGCTTTGATAGAGCTCCTCCGCGATCTGCATGCCCGATTGTGCCGAGCCGGCGACCAGCACCGGGCCTTCTGGCAGACTGCCCGGGTTGCGGTAGTGCCCGGAATGCAGCTGCAAGATGCCTGCCGGGATCTCCGCCGCGTAGGCGGGGATCCTGGGTTTCTGGAAGGAGCCCGTGGCGATCACCACATTCTTCGCCTGCCAGGTCCCGCGGTCCGTCTGCACACGGTAGCCTTTGCCATCCTCCAGGGGCGAGACCTCCAGGACGCGGGTCAGCCAACGGACCGGAAGGCTGTACTTCTCCACGTAACGCTCGAGGTAGGCGACGATCTCCGCCCTGGGCAGGAACCCGTCCGGGTCGTCGCCATCGTAGACCGCGCCGGGGAGCTTGATTGTCCAGTTGGGCGTGACCAGGGTGAACGAGTCCCAGCGGTCGTCCCGCCAGGCACTGCCCGCCTGGTCGGCCGCATCCAGAATGACATGCTCACGTCCGATTTGCTTCAGATGATAGCTGGTGGCTAGCCCCGCCTGTCCCCCGCCCACAATGACCGTTTCGATCTTCTCCATCTCGACTCCTTCCTCGACTCCTTCACCGATAAGCTGCTGGTTACAACACAGACATGGGAGCGCCGTTGCGAGGGGAAAATGGGCACATACTTAACCGCGCTTGCTATAAGAGTAGTGTCCTGAGAGTATCAGTGTCTACCGCGATGCATCCATCACGGGCAGCGGATCAGGCCTTGCGCCCACAGGCAGCCGCCGCAGGTGGGATGCACGTTGCCAAAGCAGTCCTCGACGTTCTCCAATGCCATCTCGCAGCTGTTGCAGAAGGCGCACGGAGAGAAATCGAAGTCCTGCAGGCGCTTGCGCAACGCGCGGTAATGTTCCTGATTCCAGATAGTCAACAGGTCATTCTCGCAAACGTCGCCGACAAAATACTCCCGCGCGGTGCGCTCCCGGTTCCCCAGGTAATGAAGGTGGGTATAGAGAAGCGGCAGGCACGGGCTGACCTTCCCATCCCAGCGCACTGCCAGGCTACCCCGCTCGACGAACGGGCACTGGTCCGTATTGCGGTTCAGGAAGCTTCCGGTCAGCTCCAGCTGCTTCAGATCGATCATCACCTCGCCCAGGGCTTTCAGGGTCTCGGGCCGGATGTCCATCAGGGGCAGGTGCACCGTCGGGCGGATCTCCTGGCCCGCCACCATGTCGAGGGAGCGCATGTAGAGATTCTCCTCGAGCAGGTCGCTATCGTGCGCCAGCACGTTGCTGACCGAGAATTCCATGGCGCCCAGGCGCGATCCCAGGCGGATCACCTCGCCGAGGTCCTTAATGTTCCGGCGCATGGCGACAAACGCAATCCCCAGTTTGGGATACCCGCTCCAGAGCGAGAGCCCAAACCGGCGGTACTTCATCGAGCGCAGATAGGTCAGATTCTTGAGCACAACCGGCAGCATGTCCCCCAGCCGGACGTCGGCGTAGCACTCAGCCGAGGCGCCGTCCATCGAGACCCAGAGCATATCGAGCTTGAGATCGATCAGCCTGCGCGCGACCTCCTCAGTCAAGAGGATGCCATTGGTGATGAGCGAGACGCGGTGCCCGCGCTCCTTTGCCAGCTGCACCAGGTGGAGCAACCGGGGATGGGAGAAGGGCTCGCCATAGCCGCCGAGGAAGATCTCGGGCTTTTCCGCGCAACCCTCCAGCCCCGTCAAAATGCGCTCGAAGGTCCGATCGGACATGTTCCCGTATCGCACATCCCAGACGTTGCGCATGCATGTGCTGCAGGACAGATTGCACTGATTGGTCAGCTCTACATAGATGCGCTTGAGCCCGTGGATCGAAGGATGCACGTACACGCCATTCCCGTTCGGCTCGATGCGGATCTCGTCGCCCGGCGCAAGGCCAAGGTCCCTGGCGAAACGGGCAGGCAGGACAAGTTCCTTGCGGTCATTGACGCGTGCGTAGTGGATTTTTGCCATGCGCTGTCGCCTCCTGAGGCGGTCAGACCGGTTGTGAGCGCAGCAAGGGGATCAGCTCACGCTCGATGTCGTCGCGTACCGCTCGAAAGACGTTCATGATCTCCTCGTCCGTGCCATCCGCCCGGGCAGGGTCCGGGAAGCTGCGATGGAGACGTTTCCCCTTCCCGAGCCACAACGGGCATTCCTCCGCCGCCGAATCGCAGACGGTGACCACGA
>DAITPI010000388.1:0-4474 GCA_036833655.1 Anaerolineales bacterium
ATCTGGCTTCTGTGATGCCGGGCGGCGCGTTTTACTACGCCGACGAGATCAAGCAGCCGATCACCCGCGCGGATATCGCCGTATACCCGATGCCCGTCAAGCAGCTCGTCCGCAGCGACCCGAACGTGCCCGCCGACTTCCGGGACCTGGTGGGCAACATGGTCTATGTAGGCGTGCTGGCGCAGATGATCGGTCTCGACCTGGAGAAGATCTATGCAGCGCTGAACTTCCACTTCAAAGGCAAGCCAAAGCCCATCGACATGAACTTCAATACCGTCAAGACAGCCGCCGAGTGGGCAAAGACGAACCTCGAGAAGAAGGATCCTTTCTATCTCGAGCCCATGGATAAGACCGATGGCTTGATCATGGCAGACGGCAACACCGCCGCAGCGATCGGCTCGATCTTCGGTGGTCTGCAGTTCGCCGCCTGGTACCCCATCACGCCCGCCTCCTCGTTGGCAGAGTCCCTGAACGATTACTTCCCTGTCTTGCGCAAGCGCGAAGACGGAAAGCACACCTACGCCGTGGTCCAGGCGGAAGATGAGCTGGCAGCGATCGGCATGGCCATTGGCGCCGGCTGGAGCGGGCTGCGCGCAATGACCTCCACCTCGGGTCCCGGGCTCAGCCTGATGACGGAATTCGCCGGACTGGCGTACTACGCCGAAGTGCCGGTGGTTGTGTGGGACGTTCAGCGCATCGGACCGAGCACAGGCTTGCCCACCCGCACCGCCCAGGGCGACCTCTCGTTTGTCAACTCGATGGGCCATGGCGATAGCCAGTCCGTTATCCTGCTGCCCGGCGGCGTGGACGAGTGCTTCGAGTTTGGCTGGCGCGCCTTCGATGTGGCCGAACAACTGCAGAGCCCTGTCTTTGTTTTGAGCGACCTCGACATGGGGATGAACCAGTGGATGAGCAAGCCGTTCCGGTATCCCGATACGCCGATGCAGCGCGGCAAGGTCCTGTGGGAAAAGGATCTCGAAGAGCTGAAGGGCAACTGGGGCCGCTACCTCGACAAGGACGGCGATGCGATCCCCTATCGCACCGTCCCCGGGAACAAACATCCTGCCAGCTCCTATTTTGCACGCGGCACCGGTCACGATGAGTACGCCCGCTACACCGAAGATTCATCGGTCTGGCTCCGGAACATGGAACGCCTCAAGCAGAAATACGAGACGGCCCGCAAATTCGTCCCGGCGCCGGTCCTCTATGAAAAAGCGGGCGCCACGGTGGGCGTGATCGGCTACGGCTCAACCGAAGCAGCCATCCTGGAAGCGGTGCACCAGCTGGAGAGCGAGCACGGCATCAGGGCAGAGTTCCTGCGACTGCGCGCCCTGCCGTTCACCCAGGAAGTGACCGACTTCGTCAAGAAGTACGATCAGATCTTCGTCGTGGAACAAAACCGCGACGGGCAGATGAGACAGATCCTTACCGTTGAATATCCCGAGAAAGCGACCGCGTTCCGGTCGGTGGCGCATGGCGATGGCCTGCCAGCCGCAGCCCAGTGGGTCCGCCAGGGCATCCTCGCCCAGTATGCAGTCGAAGCAGTGATGTAGTATAGGAGATAGATCATTATGGCTCAACCTCTTCCGATGGCTGGCGCTCAGGCAAACCTAAACCTTGCCGGCCTGGCAAAAACAGATTACCGCGGTAACCCGAGCACGCTGTGCCAGGGCTGCGGACACAATTCGATCTCGAACCAGATCATCAGCGCCATGTATGAAATGAGCATCGTGCCCGAGCATGTGGTCAAGTTCAGCGGCATCGGGTGCTCCAGCAAAAGCCCCACCTACTTCCTGAACCGCTCCTTCGGCTTCAACAGCCTGCACGGGCGTATGCCGTCGATCGCCACCGGAGCCCTGTTTGGCGACCACACCCTGCGCGGGCTGGGCGTCTCCGGCGATGGTGACACCGCCAGCATAGGCATGGGTCAGTTCAAGCACCTCATGCGCCGGAATGTGAACATGGTCTACATTGTGGAAAACAACGGCGTATATGGCCTGACCAAGGGCCAGTTCTCCGCCACGGCCGAAAAGGGCCTGGCGCTCAAGAAGCAGGGCGTCAACCAGTACATGGCTGTAGACATCTGCATGGAGGCGCTCGCCTCCAATGCGACCTTTGTTGCCCGCTCCTTCGCCGGCAATCCGAAGCAGGTCAAGGAATTGGTCAAGGCTGCTATGTCACACAACGGCATTGCCGTGCTCGACATCATCAGCCCATGCGTCACCTTCAACAACCAGGAGAATGCTTATCACTCCTATGCCTGGGGCAAGGATCACGAAGAGCCTCTGCACGACCTCAGCTACATCGCACCTCGCAGTGAGATCGTCCTCGAACGAGAGCTGGAGGAAGGCGAAGTCCGTGAAGTGAGCATGCACGACGGCTCGGTCATTATCCTAAAGAACCTCGAGAAGGATTACAACCCCACGGACCGCTTCGAAGCTATTCGTGTGCTGGCGGAATGCGAGGCCAATAACTGGCTCGCCACTGGCTTGATCTACATCGAGACCGAAACACCGTCTCTCACCGAGCTGAGCAACCTGGTGGATACGCCGCTCAACCGCCTCACCGAAGCGGACCTGCGCCCCGCGCCAGCGATGCTGGATACAATCAACGGCTTGATGTTCTAGCGCCGACCTCACCCCCTGCCCCTCTCCTGCAAGGAGAGGGGTTTTTGTTTCAACCTTTGCGAACGTTTAATGCTGGAGGAATGCGACTCGGCAGATGCGAACCTTGGCAAGGGTATACTTGCGGGATGATCGAGATCACACCCGGGTTGCTGCTTGATGATCGCGAGCTGCAGATCGAGTTTGTGCGCGCTTCAGGTCCCGGCGGACAGAACGTCAACAAGGTGTCGACGGCCGCGCAGTTGCGCTTCGATGTCCGCGCGTCTGCGATTCCGCAGGAAGTAAAAGCGCGCTTGATCCATCTGGCGGGCAATCGCATCACGAGTGAGGGAATCTTGCTAATCGAGGCCAGGCGCTTCCGCACGCAGGAGCACAACCGGGAAGATGCGATCCAGCGCTTTACAGACTTGATCCGCAAGGCGCTTGTAGAGCCCAAGAAGCGCAGGAAGACAAAACCGACGCAGTCTTCGAAAGAGGAGAGGATCCAGGAAAAGAAGAGAAGAGGGGAAATCAAGAAGATGAGGCGTAGCCAAGACATAGAGTGAGATTGATCTCGCTCTACTTTCGTTCGCCGTTATAATGCCCCGTCAATGAACAAAAAGGTAGTGGGTATTCTCTGCGGCCTCGGAGCAGCATCCATCTGGGGCGGCATGTATGTGGTCAGCAAAGTGGTGCTGGAGATCATCCCGCCGTTTGCGCTGGTGTCGTTGCGCTTGATCCTCGGTGCATCGACGCTTGCACTTGTTCTGGTGATACGCGGCTTCCCTGAGATTTCGCGCAGGCAGGTGCTGCTGGTGCTTGGCGTTGGGCTGGTGGGATACGGCATCTCTCTGAGCCTACAATTCCTGGGGACCAAGCTCTCCACCGCGGCGAATGGATCCCTCGTGACATCTGCTACGCCCGCATTTGTCCTGGTCTTCGCCTCGTTGGTGCTCAAGGAGAAAATTACCTGGTTGCGTCTGGCGGCTCTGCTGCTGGCGACGCTGGGAGTGATCGCGGTGGTCGACCCACGCTCGGCACAATTGAACCCGGACCTCTTTCTGGGGAACCTGGCGCTGATCGGTGCTGCCGTCACCTGGGCCCTGTACTCGGTGCTGGTGCGCAAGACGACGCGCGACGTGAACGTGCTGCTCTTCAGCCTGATCGCCTTCCTGGGCGGGCTACCTGTCTCCGTGCCCGCGGGCGCCTGGGAGATGCAGACGATCGGGGTCGGAGAGATCACCCTCGGGGTGGTGGGCGGTGTACTCTTCCTGGGAATCATCTCCACCGCCCTTGCAATGGTCCTGTGGAATACTGCCTTCGCCCTCGTGGATGCCAGCCTGGCATCTCTTACCTTCTTCGCACAACCCGTGGTGGGAACCCTCCTGGGCTGGCTCTTCCTGGGCGAGAAGATCACGCCGCTCTTTCTGTTGGGAGGCCTACTGATCGGGCTTGGCCTGGTGGTCGCCAGCCAGGAGAGGTGAACGGATCGCGTCCGGGGCGATCGACAGTGGCACGCCCTGCCAGCCCCGGCGTTACCCGGCACATCCGGCCCCGCCTCCTGCGAGGGTGCTACGCGAAGGACGGCTCGCGGAGCCTGGCAAAAGCCGGGGTCTGGAACCGCAAAAATGCAAGAATAGGGTACTTGACAAACGTTTGCGAAATCCTTATACTGATTGAGTAACACGTGTTAGTAAGGCATACCGATGAGACCTGCCAAACGAACCACCAGCAAGGACGTAGCCAAGCTAGCCCATGTTTCACGAACGACGGTTTCCTTTATCCTGAACAACGTCCCCGATGTAAGCATCAGCGCCGCCACCCGCAAAAGAGTGCTGGCCGCCGCAAGAAAACTCAACTATTCCCCCAAC
>DAITPI010000389.1:0-4473 GCA_036833655.1 Anaerolineales bacterium
AAAAACCTGATGGATGAAGCCATCCTGGAACATGGTCACCTTGAAGAGGATCTAAAGGTCAAAACGGATTTTCACAAAATCGATGAAATCCCGTTCGATTTTCAGCGGCGACGCATGTCAGTCATTGTGGAGAATAACCAGAACCAGCACATTTTGATCTGCAAAGGTGCTGTGGAAGAGATCATGCGTCTTTCGCCGCGCGTGGAAGTTGGGGGACAGGTCCTGGATGTAACGGCGGAGCACGATACCCATCGCAAATTGCTTGTGCAGGATTTGAACTCGCAGGGCTTCCGTGTGGTTGCCGTGGCTTACAAGGTCATGCCCGGCGATAACGATGAACCGCGCTATACAACACAGGACGAATCCGATTTGACGCTGCTGGGCTATCTGGCCTTCCTCGACCCGCCCAAGGATTCTGCGATGGAAGCTTTAAAACGACTGAAAACGTTGAACGTGGAGGTTAAAATTCTGACCGGTGACAATGAGATCATTACCACGTACATTTGCAGACAGGTAGGGATGCCCGTGGACAGCATCTTGCTTGGCTCACAAATTGAAACGATGAGCGAACCAGAGTTGGCCGAAGCCGTCGGCCGAACCAGCATCTTTGCCAAGCTGGCTCCCGCGCAAAAGGAACACATCATCCGGGCGTTGCAAAGCAAGGAACATGTCGTGGCATTCATGGGGGATGGCATCAACGATGCCCCGGCGCTCAAGGCTGCCGATGTGGGTATCTCTGTGAACAGTGCGGTGGACATCGCCAAAGAGTCGTCTGATATTATTTTGCTGGAAAACAGTCTACTGGTGCTGGAGCAAGGCGTGATGGAGGGACGCCGCGTGTTTGGCAACATTATCAAGTACATCAAGATGGCGGCCAGCTCCAACTTCGGCAACATGTTCAGTGTGGTGGGAGCCAGTGCGTTCCTGCCATTCCTGCCGATGCTTCCAATTCAGGTACTGACCAATAACCTGCTTTACGATTTTTCGCAGACGACCATTCCCACCGATCAGGTGGATGCCGACTGGTTGACCCGGCCGCGTAAGTGGACGATAGGAGAAATCCAACGCTTCATCCTATTTATCGGCCCGATCAGTTCGATCTTTGATTACGCCACTTTCTTCGTCATGTTGTATGTCTTCAGTGCATGGAATAATCCTGAACTGTTCCACACCGGCTGGTTTGTGGAATCACTGTTTACGCAGACGTTGATCATCCATGTTATCCGCACCAACAAGATTCCCTTCATCCAGAGCCGCGCCAGTTGGCCGCTGATATTCACCTCGATTATCATTGTCACGGTCGGTGCCTGGCTAACAGTTTCCCCTCTGGCGAACACGCTCGGGTTTGTGGCTTTGCCTCCGCTTTACTGGCTGATCCTGGCAGGGTTGTTGGTGGGCTACGTGTTACTGACGCAAGTGGTGAAGACATGGTTCTATCGGCGCTATGGTGTATAGATAACCGGGTTCCCTATCTTACGATTTCGAGCCATGGAGCTCGGTAAAAGGCAAGGATTATGAGTCAAGTTCGTGACGACCGTTCAACTTCTGAAGAAGAATACCGGAACATCTTCGAAGCCGCCAGCGACGGGTTGGTGATCTATGACATCGAGCTGGACTGTGTCATGGAAGCCAATCGCGCCGCGTGTGAGATGCACGGCTATACTCGCCAGGAATTCCTTGGCATGGATGCAGCCGTCTTCATACTACCTGAAAGCTATGTCCTCTTCAGGGAACACATCAGGCTGGCTACACAGGGAGATGTGTCCGAATCGCTGGTTGTCCACCGGCGCAAAGATGGCTCGCCGTGTTATGTCGAAGTACGCAGATCCGCGATCCATTATCGAGGCCGCTCGTGCCTGTTGAGCGTCATCCGGGATGTGAGCACGCGCATCCAGAGAGAAAAGATCCTGGGCGAAAAGATCGAAACCCAGATGCGTGAACAGGCGACGCTGCTCGCCATCTCTCATACTCTGGCATCGACGCTGGAGTTCCAGCCGGGTCTGATCCTCAGCCAGCTGCGGGAGATCGTTGAGTATGTCCATGGTGGGCTGTTCGCCCTGGAAGACTCGACCCTGGTGGCTCTGGCAATGCACGGAACGCCGCAATTGGAAGGATCTGCACCGTTCCGCATCCACCTGCGAGGACCGGAAACCCTGGCTGCGCTGTTCAACGGCCACCGCCCCATCCGTATCGCGGACATAGGGAGTGAGAAGCCGCAGGCACAATTCCTGCGAGCGCTTTTGAACGATGGGGCGTCCGCCCTGATCGAAGGGATGCGGTCGTGGATGTGGGTACCGCTGGCAGTGAAAGGCAGCATCATCGGCGGCATCGGCGTGGCACACGTCAAGCGGGATTATTTCACGCCCCATCACGCCGACCTGGCGCTGAGCGTAGCCAACCAGGCCGCCATCACCATGGTCAACATAGAGCTCAATAGACAGGCACAGACGGTCGCCGTGTTGGAGGAGCGACAGCGCCTGGCGCACAATCTGCACGATGCCATCAACCAGTCCCTCTTCTCTGCGGGCCTGATCGCCGAAGTGCTGCCGCGCTTATGGGACCGGGATCAGCCGGAGGCGCGGCGCTCACTCGAGGATCTGCGCAAACTGACCCGCGGCGCCATGGCGGAAATGCGCGCCCTGCTGGCAGAGTTGCGCCCCTCGACCCTGACGGATGCCGAGCTGGGCGATCTGCTGCGCCTGCTGGGGAATGCGTTCACCGGACGGACGAATGTCCCGGCAACGGTCACTGTCGTGGGACAGGGCGCCCTGCCTGCGGATGTGCAGGTGGCGATCTACCGCGTCTGCCAGGAGGCGCTCAATAACGTGGCGAAACATGCGGCTGCCAGCCAGGTGGAGATAAACCTGACGCATGAGGAGTCCGCCATCGCGCTGAGCATCCGCGACGACGGTCAGGGTTTTGATCCCGAACAGACGGCATCCGGTCACTATGGCTTGAGCATGATGCACGAGCGGGCTGCAGGCGTGGGCGCAAGACTGCTAATCACGAGTCGGCTCGGGCACGGTACGGAGCTCACGATCCGCTGGGCTCAAACCCCACATACGGGGTCCTTCGAAAAGGAGTCCTTATGACAATCTCCCCCTCCCAACCCGTCCGCGTGATGCTCGTCGACGATCACACGATGGTCCGCCGGGGACTGGCGACCTTCCTGAAAGCGTTCGATGATCTGGAACTTGCCGGTGAAGCCGAAAGCGGCGCAGCCGCCATCCGGCTCTGCGGCGAGATTCTGCCCGATGTGGTTCTGATGGATATGGTTATGCCAGACATGAATGGGGCAACTGCCACTCGCCTCATTCGCCAGCAGTTTCCTCATGTGCAGGTCATCGCACTGACGTCGTTCAAGGAGGGGGACCTGGTGAAGAACGCGCTGGAAGCCGGAGCGATCGGCTATCTGCTCAAGGATGTCTCGGCAGATGAGCTGGTGGGAGCCATCCGCGCTGCCCATGCCGGCCGTGCGACGCTCTCGCCGGAGGCCGCTCAAGCCCTGGTGGAAAAAGCCAATCAACCTCCAGCGCCCGGGCTCGACCTGACCGAGCGCGAGCGGGAAGTCCTCGCTCTCATGGTAGAGGGACTGAACAATACCCAGATCGCCGGGAGACTAACGGTCAGCTCGTCCACGGTCAAGTCTCACGTGAGCAACATTCTGTCCAAATTAGGCGTTGCCAGCCGCACCGAAGCAGTCGCCCTGGCGCTGCGCAGCCGTCTCATTCCCTAGCCTCCAAATATCCCCCAGGTGGCGGATGCAAATATTCCCCGGCTGATGGATGCGGCCAGGGCGTATATGCTTTAATATATATTTAATCAAATCCACGATGGTTAGTTAATATCTACAAAGGACTGCCGCCATGACATCCTACGACCAACGCGTCTCACTCCTGGAATTTCTATACAGGAAGCCCGGTGTAAGCCTGGCGGATGTACCTGAAACTCCGGAGGCTCTTGAGTGCCTGATACGGGATGTATTCGACGATCTTCAACGTGCGAAGGCCGAGTTGCGCGAGCAGGTCAGCGCCCTGGAAGTGCGCAACAGGGAACTCGAAGAATACGCCTTCATGGTTGCCCATGACTTGAAGGAGCCATTGACCGTCCTGATCCTGACCGCCGACCTGATCAGAGACGTTCCCGATGTAGCAGGCGAAGAATTGAAGGAATGCCTGCACCAGATCCAGTTAACCGCCCATGAAATGAGAAGCATCGTCAAAAACCTGCTGCTCTTTGCCGAGCTGAGCAAAGCAGAAGCGCCACGTGATGCTGTTCGCATGGCTGAGTTGGTGGCAAACGTCCAGGCGCGGTTGAGCTACATGATCAGGGAACGGCAGGCTAAACTCATCACTCCTCCGGTCTGGCCGGATGCCGTGGGTTATGGACCCTGGATCGAAGAGGTATGGGCCAACCTGCTCAGCAATGCCCTGAAGTATGGAGGGCGGCCGCCGCGCGTGGAACTGGGCGCCT
>DAITPI010000390.1:0-4467 GCA_036833655.1 Anaerolineales bacterium
GATTCATGTTTATTTGTCAGCAAGACCTCCAGAAGCGCAGGCAATACGCGCGTGTCCTTGATGCGCCCCAGCGCGACAATGGCGCGCTGGCGCACCGTCATGATTCTGTCCTGGAGCGCCTGAAGAAGGGCATCCACCGCGCGCGGGTCACGCAGCGCGCCCAGGGCTTGAGCGGCGTTCCGGCGCACGCGCCAATCGGGATCGCTCAAATCCGGCAGCAGAGCCTCGACCGCACGCGGATCGCGGCTCTGACCGAGCAACCGGGCGGCGTCGCAGCGCTGCATCCAGTCGTCCCCATGGAGCTGTTGGAGCAGGGTCTCGAAAGCGATATCTGGCTTCGGCATCACAGATAGGATTCTATCAGGAACTTAAAAACCTCACGACGACCGTGTGCCGTGAGGTCTTCATTTCCGTTGGGAAGGGTACGCGAGGTTTATTAGTTGCTGACGTTCCCCAGCAACTGTCCAAAGTCCGTTCTCTTCAGGCGGGCGACCAGCTCATCCTGGGCCGTGCACCAGACGGATTTGATTGGACAATCTTTGTCGAATGTACAGACCCCTTCGTCCCCAACACATTCGTTGAGCTGAATCGGTCCATCGATGGCTTCGATCACTTCGAGAAGCGTAATATCCTTTGGATCGCGAGCCAGCGTGACGCCGCCGCGTGCACCCCGGGATGTATGCAGAAGCCCTGCGATGGAAAGCTGTGAGATGATCTTGGCGAGGAATGAAGGCGGAATGTGCTGTTCTTTTGCAACAACGCTGGTGGCAGCGCGGTCGCCATTCTTCAGTTGTGCAAGGTGTAGCACTGCGCGAACGGCATAGTCAGCTTGGCGGGTGATTTGCATATGTACCTTCCTTGTTGAAAAACAGACAATACCTGTCTCTAATGACTATTTTAGTGTCACATGAAAAGGACAACAAGTGATAGAGGTCATAGATGAATAATGACCTTTTGCTCCGATTTTTTTAACAAATAGTGACCCACAGCCCAGAGACTGTGGGTCGTTTACCCCATCATTGACTAATCAGAAATAACGAGATTGCCAGCCGACATCTTGACAAGAATATTCAACGCCGGGCCCGAGCCCTCCTGGACATATTTCTGCCCGTTTTGTGACCAGCTCGAGCTGTGATTGATGTTCACCGCCATGCCTTCGACCGTGACCAGCGCATCCACATCTTCCGGAATGACCAGGCTGAGATCCCCCAGGCCCGCCTCAATGGTCACCACGGCATCTCGTCGAAGCGCTCCGCTGAAATCGAGCGTGTAGTTGCCCGCGCCGCCGGAGAACGCCAGCGTCGAGAAGTTTGCGTTGGCGAGGCCCTCTAATTTGACGCTGGACGCTCCTGTTTCGTAACGCAACATGGACATTTCTGCCTTGTTCGGCTGGCCGAAGGAAAGATTCACGTTCGAGGCGCCATCTCGGACAGTCAGGCTCTTCAGCGCCAATCCGCCGAGCTCGAGGTCTCCCTCGTAGGCGCCGGCTTTGATCGTCAGGTCCATGGGCGTATTGCCTAACTGTAGCTGCCATTCGTTCTTGATCTTGTCGAGTGGCGGCAGCCCCTGGAAGTCGCCCTGTCTGATCTGGATATCCCCGCCATCTTTCACGATCTCTGGCTTGAGGTCGGGCACGTTATAGATGACCGTGCCGTCGACGAGATCCGTCGCTCCGGGGGATAATTTCAATTTGCCCGCCCCAAAGGACAGCGTCAGGTGCGTGTCCTCGGATTGCGGGTTTGCTACCGCTATGGATTCTGTGACCTCCTGACCGGCATTTTCGCGTTCAGGCAGATCAATGCCGAATCCGCATGCCAGGGAGGCAAGTGCAAGCACGAGAATGGCTGAAATGATCTTTGCGCTCATAATAGAAAATCTCCTTCTGTGGTTCATACGAAGGAGATTTTCGAGGGTTGCAAAAACGTACTCCCCTCTGCTTTCAGGAGAGGAATGGGGGTGAGGTCATACCACCTTGCGGCCTTGCGGCAGCTCTCGCTGAACGTTCAGCGCCGATTCGAGCGCCTGCTGTAGCGACCTGACCTCGACGATCTCGATCCCCTTCGGATAGGGCTCGCCCTTGCGCAGCGCTTTCGGTACGATCGCCGTGCGGAAGCCCAGCTTCTGTGCCTCGCGCAAGCGTGCCTGCATCTGCCCGGGCATGCGCAACTCGCCTGCCAGCCCGATCTCGGCGATCAAAACCGTATCCGCCTTGACGGCGATATCCCGCCAGGAGGAGGCAATTGCCACAGCAACGGCGAGGTCAGCCGCCGGCTCGTCGATTTGGAGACCGCCAACCACGTTCACAAAAATGTCCTGCTCTGCCAGCTTCAAGCCGACACGACGGGTAAGCACTGCCGTAAGGAGAAGCAGACGATTGAAATCTACTCCGTTCGCCGTCCGGCGCGCGTTGCCAAACTGGGTCGGCGAGGTAAGACCCTGCACTTCCACAAGGATCGGGCGTGTGCCCTCCATGGTGACGGCAATGGCAGAGCCCGCCGCGTTGATCATCCGCTCGGCGAGGAATGCCTCCGACGGATTCGTGACCTCGGCGAGCCCACCCTCGCGCATCTCAAAGACCCCGACCTCCGATGTTGCGCCGAAGCGGTTCTTCACCGAGCGCAGCAGGCGATACGCCTGGAAGCGGTCTCCCTCGAGATACAGCACCGTATCCACGATGTGCTCGAGGACGCGCGGACCAGCGATCGTCCCTTCCTTGGTGACATGCCCGATCACAAACACCGAGATGCCGCTTGTTTTTGCAAGCTCGCGCAGCTGCGAAGAACACTCGCGCACCTGCGAAACGGATCCCGCGGAGGAATCCATGTTGGACAGATAGACGGTCTGGATCGAATCGATGATAAGCAGGTCTGGTCTAACTTCGCTAATGTGGTTGAGGATGATCTCGAGATTGGTCTCTGTCACGAGCAGAAGATTCTCGGGCAACCCTTTTTGCCCATTCAAGCGTACGGCGCGCATCTTGATCTGCCGCTCGGATTCCTCGCCCGAGACATACAGCACGCGCTGCTTCAATGCCATCTCCATTGCCATCTGCAGCATCAACGTGGACTTGCCGATCCCCGGGTCGCCGCCGACCAGCACAATGGAACCCGGCACGATCCCCCCGCCCAGCACGCGTGCAAACTCACCGATGGGGAGGTGGATGCGATCCTCAGCATCCGAGGAGATCGCGGCGATCGAGCGCGGAGAAGAGCGACCCGTAAGCCCACGGACGGCCGTGGATTTTGCCACGGGCTCATCATGGATGACTTCCTCGACCATGCTGTTGAACGAGCCGCACTGCGGGCATTTGCCCATGTACGAGGCAGCCACGCGCCCGCATTCCTGACAAACATAACGTGTGTGTGTTTTCGCCATAGAGTACTCCCTCCTCGCCTTTTAGGAGAGGGGCAGGGGGTGAGGTCAAGTATAACAGAAATTATGTTCTATTTTCTATACCGTCAGGGCATAGACCTGGTTCAGCATATCGAGAAATTCCCCCGAAGGACGTTCCTTTAATATCTCTTTGCGCGCTGCGCGGTCGAGTGTGCGCAACAGCAGATACTGCACGGCATACTTGCGGAAGAGTCGCTGTCCATCTTCCTCGCCATAAAACTGGATGCTCCTGGCAAGGTGCTCGTGTACGGTCCTGTGCACCTGCTCCGGCGAGACCTGCTCCCGGTCCAGCCCCGCGAAGATCCAGGGGTTGGCGATGGCTGCTCGCCCGATCATCACCGCATCGCAGCCAGTGTGCTGTCGCATGCGCTGGATATCGGCGACGGTCCGGACATCCCCGCTGCCGATGACCGGAATCTTCACCAGGGATTTGACCTCCGCGATCGCGTCCCAGTCTGCGTTTCCGCTGTAGCGCTGCTCCTTGGTCCGCCCGTGGATGGCGATCAGGGAGCCGCCATTCTCCTCGACGATGCGTGCAACGAGCTTATAGTTCTTGTTGCGGTCCCAACCCAGACGGAACTTGCCGGTGACCGGTACCTCCAGCGCTGTCGTCAACTTCCTGAACGTGCGGGCGATCTTCAGGGGAGTGAGCATCATGCCCACGCCCGCGCCGCGGTCGGCGATGCTTTTGGCAGGGCAGCCCATATTGATGTCGATAATATCCGGCCTCAGCTCCTGCACCCGGAGCGCGGCTTTCAGGATCAGATCGGGGTCATCGCCATAGATTTGGAAGGTCACTGGTCTTTCCGCCGCTTCGTAATACAGTCGTTTGGCGGGTTCCTTCGAGCGGCTGAGGATCTTCTCGACTTTCACGAATTCAGTGTAGCTCATGGCAGAACCCAACGCGCGGCACAGCGACCGGAAGGGCCAATCCGAGTAGCCGTCCATGGGCGCGAGGATAGTATTCCCATAAATGGGAA
Source organism: Anaerolineales bacterium (assembly GCA_036833655.1). Taxonomy (GTDB): domain Bacteria; phylum Chloroflexota; class Anaerolineae; order Anaerolineales; family Villigracilaceae; genus Defluviilinea. The sequence continues at coordinate 4,374 of DAITPI010000390.1, forward strand.
TGTCGCGCACGTAAAAAGTGGGGGCTACGGATCCGTTCATAAAGCGACGCTAGTATAACAAAAAAAGACCCTAAAGGTCTCAAAGACCTTTAGG
>DAITPI010000391.1:0-4460 GCA_036833655.1 Anaerolineales bacterium
ATCCAGCCCGATCGACAGCCCGGAAGCGATCCAGGGCGCGCAGTTCTACTCCGATATCATCTACAACCCCGAGTATGCGGTTCCCGAGGATGTGATCAAGGAACAGGGCTTCGGCGAAATGGCGAAGGCTGGCAAGGTCGCCATGTTCTTCGGCGGCGCTGCCGATGACCTGGACTATGCCTATCAGAAGGATCCTGCAAACGCCCAGTTGAAGATGGCACTGGTCCCGAAAGGACCGAAGGACCGCACCACCTTCGCCTGGACCGCCATTACCGCGGTCTCCTCGCAGACCAAGAATCCGGACCTGGCGGTGAAAGCCATGGTCGCGCTGACCGACGGCATCCACCACTGGAAGGTGCTGGCACCGCGCAAGTCGCTGGCTACGGCGGACGTGATCGCCGCAGCAGTGCCGGGCAAGAAAGACTCCGCCCCCGTGATCATCCAGGCGGCTGAGTCCATGCGCTCCTTCAACATCATCCCGCGGCACGCCGAATGGGACACGATCTTCTGGGAGCAGTTCCAGGACCCGCTCTTCCACCACAAAGGCACGGGCGAGGAGCTGGCAGCGGCTGCCCGCCCCAAGCTGGAAGAAGTGCTGCCGTAAGCAATCAGGAATACAACAACGTAGGAGTGAGAATCCCCAGGGCATCGAGCCGGGCTCGATGCCCTGGGAGACCCTTCGCCGCAGAGCGGCTGAGGATGACAAACCTTCGGGAGGAGGCTCCTTATGGTCGATACTGGTTCCTGGGTACGAGACTATAGCCTGACGTTCAGTCACTGGCTGCTTGTGGGGGCAGCGGTGATCCTGATCATTATCCTCACCAACCGTCTGCTCCAGCTGCTCGGGATGAAGGCGGAGGCAGCGACGGGCCTGGCGCTGATCATGCCCTGGGTAATCGGGTTCGTGATCTTCAACCTGTACCCGTTCATCGCTTCGTTCTACTTGAGCCTGACGGACTACAACCTGCTGCGGCCGCTCTCACTCGATAAGCTGCCTCCTCTGGTTGGCTTCAAGAACTACCAGTACGCGGTGACGGGCGATCCCAACTTCTGGCCCAGCATCAGGCTCACGCTGTTCTATGGAGCCATATCGATCCCCTTGGGCCTGACAGGCTCGCTCCTAACCGCGATGCTGCTGGCGCGCAACGTGCGCGGCGTGGGGGTCTGGCGCACGATCTACTACATGCCGGCTGTCCTGCCCGCGGCAGCGACAGCCCTCCTCTGGCGCTGGATGTTCAACCCGTCCAGCGGGCTGATCAACACGATCCTGAGTCCTTTGCTAAACCTGTTCGGCCTGGGAAAACCCGCCTGGTTCACCGACCCACAGTTGGTATTGCCCTCCTATGTGATCATGGGCATGTGGGGCATCTTCGGCACCACAACGGTCATCCTGCTGGCAGGCTTGAAGAATGTGCCACGCGAGCTGTACGACGCCGCCACCGTGGACGGCGCCGGCTTGTTGGGCCAGTTCCGGCACGTCACCCTGCCCCAGATCACGCCGACGCTGTTCTACGTGCTGGTGACCTCCATGATCGGCGCTCTGCAGTTCTTTACCCAGGCATTGTTCATCCAGACGCCGCGCGAGGCGGGCACATTCCTGCAGGTCTATATCTGGCAGCAGGCGTTTCAGCAGCAGAAGATGGGCTACGCCTCGGCGCTCTCGTGGATTCTCCTGGTGCTCACCCTGCTCCTGACGCTGCTCGTCTTCCGCTCGCAGACGATGTGGGTATTTTATGAGGGCGAGGTGCAGCAGGAGCAGAAGCGCACCCGGCGCGGTCTCCTGGCAGGCGCGCGCGCCAGCCAGCAGTTGAGCGAGAGTCAGCCTACACCCCATGGAGGTGCATAATGGCGACGCAGGCAATTCCGGCGAAGAATACTGCCCCCGTCGGGGGCACATCGGTCAAACGCCAGAAGACCGTGGTGGATGTCATTACCTATATCCTGCTTGGGCTCGGCGCGGCGATCGTGCTGGTGCCGTTCTGGTGGATGGTAAAGACCTCGCTCACCGCCGAGACACGCTTGTTCCAGTTCCCTCCGCAGTTCTTCCCGAGCCCGGTCGTCTGGCGGAACTACCTCGAAGCCTGGAACGCCCTGCCGGTCTCGTTCACACGCTTCACTGCCAACACGATATTCATCACCGTCCTGGCAATGTTTGCCGAGATCTTCACCTGCAGCCTCGTGGCGTATGGCTTCGCGCGCTTCCGCTTCCCGGGGCGCAATTTCCTGTTCATCCTGATGCTGAGCACCATGATGCTGCCGGGAGTCGTTACCCTGGTGCCGACGTTCATCCTGTGGCGCGAGCTGAGGCTGATCGATACCTACGACCCTATGATCCTCGGCGCCTGGTTCGCCTGGGGGCCCTCCTACGTCTTTCTGCTGCGGCAGTTCTTCCTGAGCCTGCCGCGTGAGATCGAGGAGGCAGCCCGCCTCGACGGGGCGAACACGTTCCAGATCTACTGGCACATCATGCTGCCGCTGGTGAAACCGGCCCTGCTGGCGATCGCCGTCCTCAGCTTCATCGGCAACTGGAACAACTTCATGGGCCCGCTGATCTACCTGAACAGCGGCGAGAAGTACCCCCTGATCATGGCGCTCAAGTTCTTCGAGCAGAGCTTATCGAAAGAGGCGCCGCTCTTCCATTACATGATGGCGATGACCACCATGATGTCCCTGCCTCTGCTGGCGCTGTACTTTTTCATGCAGCGCACGCTGATCGAGGGCATTACCGCCGGCGCGATCAAAGGTTAGGGGTCCGTCCATCCACACGGGCTGGTGATTTTCCCCCTAGTGTGGACTACGACCCGCGCTCCGCCAGGCGCTCGCCGCGACCTGCAGGAAGGCGCGCCTGGCGGAAAGAGGAGCCGGTTCTGCTGCGACAAACTGAGGGGACATAGCGTGACCTTCCAGAAACCTTTCTAGACCCCAAAACTTAGGTTTTTGTAAAGATTTCCTGTGACGCCGCTGTACCCTTCTGAGGGTCGCAGCGTCGTGGCATTGCGGTCATGGAAACCGCGCCCGATCTCCAGATCATCCATCCCTTCATAACAGCCGAGGATATTTATGTTTCGCAATGCAGCCATCATCTTTGTGATCACACTGGCGCTTCCGCTCATCACTGCCTACGGAGCTCTGGCGCTCCCCGCGGGTAGGCTCACAATCCTCCCCGAGGATTGCCAGGTCGCAGTGGGCGCCGAACTGCCCCTGAGATTGGATGGTTATCTCCCGCGGGCTATGACTGTGAGCTGGGATGTAGACCAGGGAGGCATTACATCTGTCCTCCCCGGGCGCGAGGCGGTCCTGGTCGCCTCATCCACACCCACGGTAATTACCATCACCGTGACGCTTTCGCCCTCCATACCCGGGCTGCAGACCCCCATAACCAGGCAGTGTACCGTCGTACCGGCAAAGAACCCCTAACGGCGTTTGATCGCCACTGAATCTCATGGGTACGCAAATTGCATCGTGTACCCGTCCGCCGCGCGGAATACAGCGACGTTGTTGCCTGTATGAAGCCAGTTCTGCGTGTCGATCTCGCCTGGCCAGCCCATCCAAAAACTGGGGACCTGGATGAGCTTCACGGAGAACTGCACGGTGCGCAGGAAATCGCCGCGCGGCTGGAGGGTCGTATACGGCGTGCGCTCATCGTAGTAGACGTTATCGATGCGATAGCCATCGATGCGGCAATAGTCGGGCGCCTGTGGACTATGGAAATAATCGAGCAACAATTCCATGAGCTTGCCGGCGATCTCGTCTTCGCTCATTCCCCGTGCTTCACTGGCAAGTAACCTTACTTCTGGCAACTGGCAATATTCATGCTCGACATTCTTATCATTAAAAGGTAACTGGATCGCTGTTGACGTTGCCAGCAATTTCATGGGAGTGGCAACCGGCTGCTGCGGGATCGCCGTCTCGGTGGGAGCGACCGTAGCGGAGGCGCACGCGCTGAGAAGGGCGACCATCAGGAGCACGATACATGTGTTCTTCATCATCGACTCAGACAGGCTGACCATCAAGCGGGGATCTCCAGGTACGTTCTCAAGTTGAATTCACCATCCCGGTCCGTCTGCAGGCTGCCCGGATACAGCAGGTAATGGACCGAGCGCAGCATCGGGTCCGCAATGGGCTTTCCGCAGTGGGTGCAGCGCGCCGGGTTGCGGAACCGCCAGCGACCACCCGAAGGCGCCGGGAGCAGCAGCTTCTCGAAGCGCCGGCGGTTGAGCAGGCTCAATGTCCAGAGGGGGTCGTCCGGAAAGAGCTCGTTCAATACCGGGTCCAGCATGCTCCAGACCAGGGTGAGCGTCCCGGCGTCGTCGTACAGGAATCCCCGGTCGGTAAAGCCGGCGTGATAGGGATAGGGCTGCTCGAACAGATTCTTCCTGTCGCAGTGCTTGCATTCGATGGTGAAGAGTTTGGTGTTTGCCATCGGGACCAGCCGGTACTAGAGTGGTTCGTCTTTGATT